>RDXD01000301.1 GCA_004292575.1 Bacteroidota bacterium | reverse complement strand
GTAGCCAAGGCCACAGAAACCGTGGCACCGCCCCAGTTGCAACAAATACAGCAGGCCATTAGCACACTTCAGCGCAAAAGTATGGGTCTGCAAAAGTTGGCCCTGCCGTCGGCGGCAGGCTTTGAGCTAGTGGAACTTACGCAGTTGGTGCGGTTAGAGGCCGCCAGCAACTACACCCGTTTTTACTTAACCGATGGCCGCAAAATTACCGTAAGCAAAACGCTGAAGGATTATGAGGAAGTGCTTGATGATGAAGGATTCGCCCGCATTCATCAAAGCCACATCATCAATCTTAAACACCTTACACAGTTCAACCGGGGCAAAACAGCCACCGTAACCATGCAAGATGGCATGCAATTAGACATTAGCGCAAGCCGGCGCGAGCAATTCATGGAGATGTTTCGCAACTATTTTAAAGCCTAGCCATTCATACTGGCCAAAAACTCGTAATTGTCTTTGGTGCCACGCATGCGCCGCATCAGGTCGTTCATGGCCTCTTCCACTTTCATGTCGGCCAAATATACACGCAGCAAATTCATGCGTTGCAGCACATCCCGATCCAACAGTAGGTCGTCGCGGCGGGTGCTGCTGGCCGTAAGGTCAATGGCGGGGAAAATGCGTTTGTTGGCCAGTCGGCGATCAAGCTGTAGCTCCATGTTGCCGGTACCTTTAAACTCCTCAAAAATCACCTCGTCCATTTTGCTTCCGGTATCAATAAGAGCGGTTGCCAATATGGTAAGGCTGCCACCGTTTTCTATTTTGCGGGCTGCGCCAAAAAACTGTTTGGGCTTTTGCATGGCATTGGCTTCCACACCGCCGCTCAGTACTTTGCCGCTAGCGGGCGCCACTGTATTGTGTGCCCGGGCCAAGCGGGTAATGCTATCCAGCAGTATCACCACATCGTGGCCGCATTCCACCAAGCGCTTGGCTTTTTGTAGTGCTATTTGGCTCACTTTCACGTGCTTATCGGCGGGCTCGTCAAAGGTGCTGGCCAGTACCTCAGCCCGCACGCTGCGCTCCATATCGGTTACTTCCTCGGGGCGTTCGTCTATCAACACCACCATCAGGTACACTTCGGGGTGGTTGGCAGCAATGGCATTGGCTACTTCTTTCAGCAGTACGGTTTTGCCGGTTTTGGGCTGGGCCACTATAAGCCCACGCTGGCCTTTACCTATGGGCGTAAACAAATCAATAATCCGCGTACTAAGGTTGCTAGCGGTGGTAAACAAGTTTAGCTTTTCAAACGGAAACAACGGCGTCAGGTAGTCAAAAGGAATACGGTCGCGTACCTCTTCCACTGTTTTTCCGTTAATCAATTCTGCCTTTTGTAAAGCAAAATAACCAGTTTTTAAGCCATATATTTTTATCTGCCCCGGGCTCAGGTACACGTCATCGGGGCTGCTGAGATAATTATAGTCGCTGCTGCGCAAGAAACCGTAACCATCAGGCATCATTTCCAGTACGCCTTCGCCGGTAATTACGCCATCAAATTCAATGTTAAAGGCATTTTCCTTTTCCTTACGGCGCTGCTCTTGCTGCTGTAAGCGTAGCTCATGCTGCTGTTGGCGCAGTTCCTGCTGTTGACGCTGATCTTGTTGTTGGCGCTGGTCTTGTTGTGGCCGCTGCTGCTGCTCGGCACTTTGGCTATTTTGACCATTATTTGTGGCTACATTGTTATCGCCATGGCGCTGCTGCTGTGGCGGGGGCGGCACTTTCACGGCATCGGTGCTAGCTGCTGTATTCCGCGGCTCCACAAGCATGTTGGGCGGGCCTTTGTGCCGCGGTGGTTTTGCATCCAACGCATCAAGGTTACTTAAAGCATCTTTAAAAATACTTGGCAGCTCAATGACGGGCGGCGCCTCTAAAAGTGCTTCAATATTTACCTCGTCGCTGGCAGCAGTTGGCGTTTGGGCCTCGGCTTTTACATGTGGAGGCGTTTTTTGTCCTTTCGCCGTTTTTATGGGCAATGGGGCTACCTCGTTAGTGCTGGCCGGCTCGGCTGGCTTTGCGGGTTCTGTTTTTGGCTTACGCCCACGCTTACCAGGTTTATCGGGTTCTGGCTCAGCAGCATGCACCCCAGCAGTGGCTGCAGCCTCAGCAGGAGCTGCAACTTCTACAACCGCAACAGCAGCCGTTTTTGGTAATTTACCCATCGCTTTTACATTTTCTGGCTCGATGTTTACAGCGGTTTTTGCCAAATCTTGGGGTAGTTCATCCATCACCTCGGCTTCTTCGGTGCTGTTGCTGGTGGTGGTTTTAATAATGCGGCGGCGGCGTGCTTTGCCATTTTCCGAAGCAGCTTCGGGCTGAATTTTTGTACTTTCTATCAAAGCTTGTGTATCTAAAATTTTATAAATCAGGGATTGTTTATCGAGTTTTGCCGGCTGCGCAATTTTAAGGCCCTTTGCTATATCTGTTAATTCAGGAACGAGCATTTCGTTCAGTTGCAAAATATCATACATAGTTCAAAATCGGGGCTTTTCACAATTAGCAGTGCCTAAAACCAAATTGAGCACTTAATCGGCAAGAGAAAAACGTAAATTTAACGGGGTAAAATGGAGGAGTTGGCAGAAAAAAAGGCAAATGAGAAGGGAGATTTAATCCACTGTGACTACTCATTTAGAATGCAATAATAGTAAAAAAACTCTCAGCAATAAAAATTGTGTTTTCCCGCCGCCGCTTTTCCTGCCATTTTATGCCCGTTTCAACCGGTATGCTCGCCATTATCTAACTTTCCCAACCAACAAATGGCTTCGCAATATTCGGTAAACACCCACAATCTTCAAAAATAGCACCCCCCCCTGACGCCACAGTCCTTTGCGCCTCTGCGCCTTAGCGTGCAAAAAACATATCGGCATTAACCACACCACGCAGTCCTTTGCGCCTCAGCGCCTTAGCGTGCAAAAAATAGCTCTCTAAAAACCACACAACGCAGTCGTCTGCGCCATAGCGTGCGAAAATTGGCTATAAAAGAAAACTCCGTCCCCACCACCACAGTCCTTTGCGCCTCTGCGCCTTAGCGTGCAAAAAATAGCTCTCTAAAAACCACACAAAGCAGTCCTCTGCGCCTTAGCATACAAAAAATAGCTATAAAAAA
>RDXD01000522.1 GCA_004292575.1 Bacteroidota bacterium | reverse complement strand
CGCCAAAGCCCAAGTGGCTACACCGAAAACGACTGGAACCTGAAGCTAAAAGCCCAATTACGGCACAACATGGTGCTCACGCTTTCATCGCAGCAGGTGGTGCAAAAAAATGTGCCGCTATACCATCGCGTAAAGCTCGAAAACTTTGAGTACTACAATTTTAACCCCCAAAAATTGAACCTCAGCTATGCCAGATTGGATATTGATGGTAAAAGTCCATGGGTTGACAAAATAGAACTAACCGGCGTGTTTAAACGCAGCCGCGAAGCCCGCCGCTACCACCGGCGTGGCAATGCCAATTATTTTTTTGAGGAAGACATTGTAGATACCTGGGGCGCAACGGCAGAAGCAAAATCAAAGTTTGCCAGTTGGTGGACGGCCAATAGCGGTATTGAGTTTTATAGGGATGCCGTTAACAGTAAAAGGGTGCGCAGCACAGCTACTGCCATCTTTAACGAGCGTGGCTTATACCCCAATAATACGGCACAAAACAACTTTTCAGCCTTTAGCTTGCACCATTTGAACGTAAAGAAGCTATTTGGCGAGGTGGGTTTGCGTTACAACCGGTTTAGCAATCAAATACCCCCCGAAACCATACAAATACCCGGCCAGCCCAAGCCCAATGCCACCAATACTAACGCTGATGCGTTGGTGGCCAATGTTGGTTTGCTGTGGCAAATAAAAAAGCACCATGCCTTCTATGCTTCATTTAGCAATGGCTACCGCGCCCCCGGCATTGATGATATGGGTACGCTGGGCTTGGTTGACTTTAGATACGAAGTGCCGGCTTACGACCTAAACCCCGAGCGCAACTTCAACCCCGAAGTTGGCTACCGGCTCAATACTGAAACATTTCAACTGAGCGCCACGGCCTTTTACATGCACCTTGCCAATCTTATTAGCCGCGTACGCCGTGGTACCGACAGCATACAGGGCTATCCCGTGTTTATAAAGGTAAACGACCAGCAAGCCTACATTAAGGGCTTTGAGCTAAGTGGCGAGTGGCACATTACCCCCGCCCTAACGCTGCGCAGTTTTGCGGCATACCAATATGGGCAAAATCTTACCCGCAACGAGCCCGTGCGGCGCATACCGCCCTTTAACGGCCTCACCACTTTAAAGTACAGCAAAAAGCATTGGTATGTGGCTGCCGACCACCAATGGGCAGCCAAGCAAAACCGGCTGGCACAAGGCGACAAAGACGACAACCGCATCCCAAAAGGTGGTACGCCCGGTTGGCAGGTGGTTAACCTATACGCTGGTTTTTCGTTTGGACAATGGCAGGCACAACTGAATGCCGCTAATGTTTTTAACGAAGATTACCGCACCCATGGCAGCGGTATCAATGGCATGGGAAGGGCCCTAATTCTGCAACTGCAATATTCACTCTAATTACACCCCATGAACCCCAAAGAAACAGCCGCCGAAATTCTGGCATTGTACAAACAGTTTGGCGACGCCGACTACATAGGCGAGCCAGTAAGCCAAACCGAACACATGAGCCAATGTGCGCAGCTGGCTATGGCTTCTGGTGCCGACAACGAAATGGTGTTGGCCGCTTTTTTTCACGACATTGGACACTTGTGCGAGCACATTATGCCGGTGCAGCAAATGGATGGCTTTGGTGTGGTAAACCATGAAGCACTAGGGGCAAGCTATTTGCGCCAAAAAGGTTTTAGCGAGCGTATGGCAAAGCTGGTAGCCTCTCATGTGGACGCTAAACGCTATCTTACGTTTGCCGATGCCGATTATTACACTAAGCTATCAGCCGCTAGCCGCCATACCTTAGCCTTGCAGGGTGGTGTAATGACGGCACAAGAAGCGGCAAATTTTGAAGCCGACCCGCTACACAAAGATTACATTCAACTGCGCCGATGGGACGAGCAAGCCAAACTTGAACAGCAGCCGCTGGTGCCATTTGAGCTAATGGCGGAAAAAATAATTGAACTACTTACCAACTAAAAAAAGCAAACGTATGGGCAGCAAAATTGATATGGTGGTGTTTGACATGGCGGGCACCACCGTAAACGACGAGGGTAATGTAACGGCGGCTTTTGCCAGTGCCATGGCGGCCCATGGCTACGAGGTGCCGCCAGAAAACATAAACCCGCTGATGGGCTATAAAAAGCCGGTGGCCATTAAAATGATGCTGGCCAAATTTGAGCCCAACGCAGCACTGATTACCGATGCACTTATTGACCGCATTCACAATCGGTTTGTAGAAAACATGATACAGTTTTATACCACCACTACAAACCTTTACCCCTTGCCCCACGTGGAGGAGGTGTTTGCAGCGTTGCGGGCCAAGCAAATAAAGGTGTGCCTCAATACGGGCTTTTCCCGCGATATTGCCGATGTTATTATTGATAGACTACAGTGGTGGCCCAAGCAATTGATAGATGACGTGGTGGCAAGCGATGAGGTACAGGAAGGCCGACCCGCACCGTTTATGATACATTCGTTGATGCAACGCGCCGGCATAGCCGATGCGGCCCGCGTTGTTAAGGTGGGCGATACCGAGGTGGACATTAACGAGGGGAAAAATACCGGCTGCGTGGCAACCATTGGCATTACCACCGGCGCTTTTACAAAGCAAGGGCTGGCAACTTATGGGCCCAATTTTATTATTGATGACATGTCGGAACTGTTGGCAATTGTAGATGGCATTAACGCCAACGGATCTGGCATTGCTTAAGCAAAAAATGCAGCGCTTACTATGGATACTCCCATACCAGTTATTGTACCGTCTAAATCGCTAAAAAACAGGCTGGCACAATCTGGCCCCTGGGCGGTTGTGGTATTTGCGGCGCTCACTGCATTTATGGTGTATTCGTGCATGTATGCATTTAGAAAGCCCTACACGGTTGCCACGTTTAGCGGCACCATGCTGTGGGGCGCATCGTACAAAGTGCTGTTGGTAATAACCCAAACCTTGGGCTATATGGCGGGTAAGGTTTATGGCATTAGGTTTATTGCGGGCATTGCACACCAGCGCCGCGGCCCGGCCATCTTGATGCTGATAAGTACGGCCTGGCTGGCCTTGTTGCTGTTTGCTATAGTACCCGCGCCCTACAACTTGGTATTGATGTTTGTGAACGGGTTTCCGCTGGCCATGGTGTGGGGGCTGGTGTTTGGCTTTGTAGAAGGGCGCAAGCAAACCGAGCTTATGGGCGCCATACTGGCCACCAGTTTCATTTTTGCTTCGGGCTTTGCCAAAACCATTGGCAAATGGCTGATGTTGTCCGTGGGAATTTCGGAGTGGTGGATGCCTTTTTTAACCGGGGCCATGTTTATTGTGCCCCTGTTTTTGGGCGTGTGGTTGCTGAGCCAAACGCCGCCGCCCTCGGCTACCGATGTGCAGCACCGCACGGTGCGTAGGCCCATGACCAAGGCCGACCGGCAGGCGTTTTTGAAACGGTTTGCAAAAGCCATGGCTCCCGTAATTATTGCGTACATTCTGCTTACCATTTTGCGCGACTTTATTGAAGATTTTGCCAACGAAGTATGGACAGAAACAGGCTACGCCGACAATGCCGGTATTTTTGCACAAACCAGCATTTTGGTATCGCTAATTGTGCTGGCTGTAGTGGGTGGATTCTTTCTCATTAAAAATAATTACCGGGCTTTTCAGCTTAACCACTTTGTTATTATTGGTGGTTTCTTGTTGGCGGCCGGTGCTACTGCTTTGTTCAATGCCCATCTTATTTCGCCCATCGTATGGATGGTAAGCGCCAGTGCGGGGCTTTATTTGGGCTATGTGCCTTACAACTGCCTCTATTTTGAGCGCATGTTGGCGACTTACAAAGTGGAAGGCAACGTAGGCTTTGTAATGTACATCGCCGATTCGTTTGGCTATTTGGGCACCGTTATTGTGCTGCTCATCAAGGAGTTTGCATCGTTTCAACCCAAGTGGGTCGATTTTTTTAGCATGATGTTTTACACCGCCGCGGTGGCGGGTGTTATTTTGGTGTTTTGGGGGTCGGCCCTGTACAAGCGCATTTATATAAAGCAGCTTGCCGCCGATGCAGAAAAGGAAGCCTAAGGAATTGATTTAAAGCATATGATACAAATGGGAAAACCATCGGCCATTGTAATTGGAGCCGGCATTGTGGGACTGGCCACTGCCCGCAGCCTTGCCCTGCGCGGGGTGCAGGTTACCGTGTTTGAACGGCACGAAAAAGCGGTAAGTGCCAGCATTCGCAATTTTGGTATGGTATGGCCTGTGGGGCAACCCAATGGGCAACTGTACCAGCGGGCCATGCGCAGCAGGGCCATTTGGAAGCAGGTGTGTACCGAGGCCGGGCTTTGGCACAGCGAAATGGGTAGCCTGCACGTGGCCAACTCGGCCCTAGAGGCACAGGTGATGCAGGAAGTGGTGGCGGTAAACCAAGGCATACGACCCTTGGAATGGCTTAACGCAGCCGAAACCCTGGCAAAATCGGATGCGGTAAATGCGGAGCAACTGCACGGCGCGCTGTACAGCCCCCATGAAATGATTGTGGAAAGCCGCGTGGCCATTGCCGAGCTGCCCAAGTATCTGAACCAGAAATATGGCGTGCAATTTTATTTTAATACCGCCATCGCCGAAATTGATGGTGGTGCGGTAAGTAATGGGCACAGCCGTTGGCAGGCCGATATGGTATTTGTGTGCAGCGGTGCCGATTTTGAAACCCTTTATCCGCAGGTGTTTAGCGCCAACCATTTTACAAAATGCAAGCTGCAGATGATGCGGTTGGTGGTGCAGCCCGGCAATTGGCGCATTGGCCCATCGCTCTGTGGCGGGCTATCGCTTATACACTACAAAGGCTTTGAAGCAGCGCCGTCGTTATCTGCTCTGCGCAGCCACTACCACCAGCATTTGCCCGATTACATTAAATGGGGCATTCATGTAATGGTATCGCAAAATGGCGAGGGCGAGCTTACCATTGGCGACAGTCACGAGTATGGCTTGGGCCTCGATCCGTTTGATAAAGTGTTCATCAACAATCTAATTGTTAATTACTTAAAAACCTTTGCGCAGTTTAAAGACTGGCAGGTTATTGAAAGCTGGAATGGGACCTACCCTAAGCGCACCAATGGCGAAACCGAATTTGTACACCAACCGCAGCCCAATGTGTGGATTGTGAATGGACTTGGCGGCGCGGGCATGACGCTGAGTTTTGGCCTGGCGGAAGAGGTTGTGGGTGGGATTTTGGGGTAGGGAGCCTCGCGCTTTTTGTGGCTTGACGGTGGTTTTACATCGGTCGGCGCATTTGGAATATTAGCCATTTCGGCCTCGGCAATCCAAACCCATTCGTTAGGCTCAAATTCAATATGGATAAGTGTTCAGCCATTGCCAAAAGTTTTCAGGGTGAATTACTTTTGTTTCCACCGGATTAAAGGCATTTGTAAAACTTGAAGAAAACTTTGATTTGGCCGTTGGGTTACATTTTAGTTCGTAAGCGTAAATTTTTCCGTCAATCTCTTCCACGTAGTCAATCTCGGCTTGTTGCTTGTTTCTCCAAAAGTAGCTGCGGCCATAAAAGCCGTGGTAAGCCAACATTTTTTTGCGCTCCGCAATTAAAAAGTTTTCCCAAAGCGCACCAATATCTTGCCGAAGCGGAACGGGCGCAAAATTTCCCAACAAGGCATTGCGGATGCCATTGTCGTAAAAGTAAATCTTCTTTTTGGTGCTTATTTCGTTTCGCTCGCTTCTGCTGATGCTGCCCAGCCTGTACACCACAAACACCTGTTCGAGCAGGTAAATGTAATTGTCCACCGTTTTTACATCGGCAGAAACCAAAGTAGCCAGCTCGTTTAGCGATACTTCGTTGCCTACTTGTAAAGCCAGTGCTTTTAAGATTTTTTCGAGTAGTTGTGGCTTTTTCAACCCAACTAATGCAAGTACATCTTTGTATAAATAACTACTTGCAATATTCGTTAGTACCGCTTTTGCATCTTGCAAATGTGTTACCACTTCGGGGTACATGCCATAAACCAAGTATTGCGATAGGGTTTCTAAAAACGTTGGAATGCCTTGATGGGTCATGAGTTCGGCGCAGCTAATGGGGTACAGGTAATGCTCCCATTTGCGGCCTGTTAGGGGTTCTTGCGTTTTATCGGCAATGGTAAGTGATGATGAGCCGGTGATGATCAACTGTATTCCAAGCTCAGCATCAATAAGTTGCTTACAAATAAGGCCGACTTGGTCAATCATTTGCGCTTCATCTAAAATCACAATTTTTTTTGTGCCAAAACTTTGGGTAAGGGCTGCAATATTTTCTGTTTTCCATAGCGTTTTGGTCACTGAAGCATCGCCGTTAAAATACACAAACGGCTGCTGCAGTTGTGTGGCCAAAGCTTTTGCAAGCGTGGTTTTGCCGGTTTGTCTTGGCCCAAAAATAATGATGGCTTTTTTGAAGTCAATTCTTGTTGCCAGTACCTGGCGAAGCGTTCTTTCTATCATTTGGAGGTGTAATTTCAGTCCAAATATAGCGTCTATTCCACAAAAAGCATAATATTTGTGGATTTAATTCCATAAAAAGCATAGTTTTATTGGTTTCTTGTGCTAGAGAGTGCCATAAATATATGCTGATGCCTAAAGGCAAACGCCGTGCTGCGGTGGCCCGAAGCCATGGCTAAACCTTTCAAAGGGCTTTCAACGTTGGCGTTATATGTTGCCCAACCGAGCTGGTGTTGAACCGGGTAGCCGTGTTGGCCGTGGGTGACTGGCCTTATTTCCTCCAACTAATTCGGATTTGCGCACCAACCACAGCCCAATGGGTGGATTTAAAATCGGCTTTGTGGAAGAGGAGGTGGCTGGGATTTTGGCGTAAGTCTTCCGCTGGCAGGTTTTTTAAACATGGCGGAAATAGTGCTGGGGCGGATGAACGGGCTCCATACTTTGGTACTGTACCACAGGTTGCATCTGGTGCGAAATGATTGTTTTACTTGAGGCTTTGTAAAACGATGCGTGCTTCTTTTTGCCTCAATCGGCATAGCGGCTTGTTACGCGGGGTACCACAATTAAACTTTTGCGCAGCATATTTTTAAGGTGCGTTTTTACCACCTGCCCCATATTGCGGCACTTTAGGTACGCCGCATTGCCAGTTAAATCAGAAAGTTCGGTAGATAGTTGCTGCACCTTACGGTCGGTAGAAACATTGTCAATGCCCATAATATCCAACAGCGCCATCAAACGGTACCGCGAACCAGCCACCCTAAAAGCCATCATGGTGCGCTCCTCAGCCTGATATTGTTTAATGCTGTCGGCATTAAGCAAGCCAAGGGTCATTTCTACCAGTGGGTAATTTTCCTTAAAAAACTGGGGTTTATACAAGTTTAGTTTGCCCTCGTAGCTTTGCTGATCAAAATCGATGGCCCTTATCCGGTATTGATAGTCCTCGATATCGGGCGTAAGGTTTACCACAAAATTGTAGCTGCGCATATCGCCAAGTAGTTTAACAAAACAGCGTTCATTAAACTTTACAAGCTCCTTAGCAACGCGGATTTTATTGGTTGTGGAGTCTTTCAGGTATTTTTCTATAAAAATGTCGCCAGGAATGCCCGCAATATGTTCCTCTACAAGTGTATTGCCATGTGTAAGAAAAGTAATTCGGTTAGGCGAAAGCAGGTGTTCAAGTTCTAGCCCGTAAATGCGCGACCCATCGGCCACTTTTACATAATAATGGTCGTAGTTGTCGTTGAACTTATTGACAATTCGGATGCGAAAAGGGTGCGAGTTGCCAAATGCGCAGTAGTCAATCCGCGCCACATCAAGATGGTTCACAAAGCTAAAATCGCCCTCGGTTTTCAGCACGGCATAGGCTTGCACCAACCCGTCGCGCAGGTATTCCCATTCACGCATGTCGTAGCTCACGCTTTCCCAATACGTATTTTTACCAAACCTATCCAGCACCGGGGTACTCCAGGTAAAATTCAACAGGTCTTTATAGTCAATAGGAATTTTTACTTCGCGGCCATGTTCCTTTAAATAAGCCCGTAGCTTGGGAATGATGGAGAACATGGGTTTTTTGCGTGACGGCTGGTTGCGGTCCAATTGCTGAATGTTTTCGGGAAAAAGCATGGGGCAAGATAAATAATGAATGGTAAAGCCTGCATAAATATCCCAAAAAGCAGGCCTATGCGCCTGTTTCGCATTTTACAGGCTAAGCGTTTAACACGAGTTTTACAGTTGAGCTTTTTAGTCGGCCTTTCCACGGTATTGGTATGTGGCAAGCGAACCTACCATCTAAGAATTGTTGAGGGCCATAATATATTTCACCAATGTTTGTTTGCCACTTTTGTTGGTGTGCAAACTCCATGCTGCAACTTATAGTTTTTTCATAAATGCTGCACATCAGTCAGAAGTGCTAAGACGCACGGCAGGGTACCCAATGGGTATGATGCGTTTGCATTCGTGGGCCACGAACGCAGGCGAAGAAAACAATATTTGTAGAACATAACTGTCGTGGGTAACGGGCAAATTCCTTTCTGCAAAAATGTTCAATAGTTTTTGCCAAATCTGAAAAGGCAGCCAATATGCCACATTTACCGATGTCCCATGGGCACAATTCAAAGATGATTCATGGTATTTAGATTGTTCACCGAATACCTCAGCCCTGGT
>RDXD01000521.1 GCA_004292575.1 Bacteroidota bacterium | reverse complement strand
CCGAAGGCCAAATGGGCAATAGCGAGGTTGGCCATTTAAACCTGGGGGCAGGTCGAATTGTGTACCAAGAGCTACAGCGCATAAACGTGGCCGTAAAAAACGGAAGTTTTGAAACCAACGCCGCGCTGCTACAAGCCATTAACTACGCCAAAACCCACCAGCGCAAATTGCACCTACTGGGTTTGGTAAGCGATGGTGGCGTGCATAGCCACACCAGCCACCTCAAAGCCATAACCAGCCTTTGCGCCAAAATGAACTTTCACGACGTGTGGGTGCACGCTTTTACCGATGGCCGCGATTGTGACCCCAAAAGCGGACTGGGATTTTTAACCGACGTGCAGGCCCACCTACAACAAACCACCGGGCAAATAGCCACCATTAGCGGCCGCTACTACGCCATGGACCGCGATAAGCGCTGGGAGCGTGTAAAGTTAGCATACGATGCTATGGTGCATGGCATTGGAACGGCAACCGACAATTTTTTGGCAAGTGTGGAACAGAGCTACGCGGCAGGTATCACAGACGAGTTTGTGTTGCCTATGGTGAATGCTAAGCTGCCAACAGCGCAATGGTGCATTGCTCCAGATGACGCGGTGCTGTGCTTTAACTTTAGAACCGACCGCTGCCGCGAAATAACGCAGGTGCTTAGCCAAACCGACATGCCAGAATTTGGGATGCATAAGTTGCCGCTGCACTACACTACCATAACCGAGTACGACAAAACCTTCCAAAACGTGGAGGTAATGTTTGAAACCGACAACCTCAATAATACACTGGGTGAGGTAATAGCAAACCATGGCTTGCAGCAAATACGCATTGCCGAAACGGAAAAATACCCGCACGTAACCTTCTTTTTTAGCGGGGGCCGCGAAAACACGTTTGAAGGCGAAACCCGCATGATTATACCCAGCCCCAAAGTAGCCACTTACGATTTGCAGCCCCAAATGAGTGCCCCCGAGCTAACTGCCGCGCTACTGCCCGAAATAGAAAAGGGAGCGGTGGACTTTGTGTGCCTCAACTTTGCCAACGCCGATATGGTTGGCCATACCGGGGTTTTTAGTGCTTGTATGGCCGCTGCCGAAACCGTGGACCATTGCGTACAACAAATTGTAACGGCTGGCTTGGCTAACGGCTACAGTATTTTTTTAACCGCCGACCATGGCAATAGCGATTTTGAGATAAACCCCGACGGTAGCCCCAATACCCAACACAGCCTTAATCCAGTGCCCCTATTTGTAATCAGTAATCACTGGCATGGCAAGCTGAAAGCGGGCAAGCTGGGCGATATAGCACCCAGTATTTTAACCCTCATGGGACTTGAAATACCAAAGCAAATGACGGGTGAAGTGCTGTTGATGGATTAAGGAATTTTTGGTGCGCAAAGCGAAAAAAATGAGCGTTCACCAAAAACAACTCCATCAACCAGCTAACTTTATTTCCAAAACCAATTGGCCTTTGGGCTCCAAAGCCGCCCCTGGCATTAGTGGCCAAGCTACCCGCCCACAATCGGCATTTTTTTTAAAACCATTACAAACCATAAAACATGACCTCAACTACCCCTGCCGACAACAAGCCCAAGAAGATGCCCTGGCTAAAACGCATTGCCATTGTATTGCTGGTAACACTGGTGGGCATACAATTTGTGCAGCCCGATAAAAACAATACCGACATGGTAATGGCCAACGACATTAGCACCGTGGTAACCGTACCCGACAGCGTGCATACCTTGTTGAAAACGGCCTGCTACGATTGCCACAGCAACCAAACCAACTACCCGTGGTACACCAACATACAACCCGTGGGCTGGTGGCTGGCCGACCATATTGAGGAAGGTAAAAGTCACCTAAACTTTCAAACCTTTGCAACGCTGAAACCCAAACCAGGTGGCCGTTTTAAAACCGTGGCAGCCCTGCAAGACCATAAACTGGAGGAAGTACGCGAAAGCCAAGCCGACAAATGGATGCCGCTGGAAAGCTATAGCTTCATACACGGCGATGCTAAATTAACCGACGCACAACGCCAGATGATTATAAATTGGGTGGACAGTGCTCGGGTGCAGTTGGCCAAGCTTTAAAGCCTAAGGGCGTGTTGGCAACCGCTACACATTAAGGTAAAATAAAAATGCTGATGCCACGCCAACACCAGCAGAGGTTAAAAAGAAACTGTGTGGGAATGCCCATGAAGCCGTTAATTTTTAACCGATTGCATTAGCTATTGCCGGTTCAAAAACATAGGCGCTGCTACCGCGTCAACAATTGTATTGGCCTGCCGAATAGTTACTTAACAATTCATTTATGAGCGTCCTAAAAAAATGCGCATGCAACTTAGTAAACTGTTTAAAGATTTTGTGGCCAGCGAAAAGGCGGGCGGGCTTATTCTAATTGCTTGCACAGTGGTGTCGCTTTTGCTGACCAACGCCAGTTTCGGTATAGCTTATCAAAGTTTTTTTGAAATAAAGTTTGCCGGGCTAAGTGTAGGCCACTGGATAAATGACGGACTGATGGCCATTTTTTTCCTTTTGATTGGGCTGGAATTGGAAAGAGAAATTTACAAGGGCGAACTTTCAAACATAAAAAACGCCATGCTTCCAATTTTTGGCGCATTGGGAGGCGTATTGGTACCGGCAGTAGCTTTTTTAGTATTCAATTATGGCACAGCCACCCAGTCTGGCGTGGGTATTCCCATGGCAACAGACATCGCTTTTGCCCTTGGTGTATTGTCGTTGTTAGGCAATCGGGTTCCCACATCATTAAAAGTATTTCTTACGGCATTGGCCATTATCGACGATTTGGTTGCCATTATAGTTATTGCCATTTTTTACACAAAAACCATCTTGCTAACAAATCTATTAATTGCCCTGGGAATATTTATTCTGCTGTTAATGATGAATAGAATGAAGGTACGAAACCTAATTCCATATCTGGTTCTGGGAGTGGGCATGTGGTACTTTATGCTACACTCGGGTGTGCATGCCACCATTACGGGTGTGCTATTGGCATTTGCCATCCCGTTTGGCAACGGCGACAAAAAATCGGCGTCGTATGTGCTACAAGATTTTTTACACAAACCAGTGGCTTTTTTTATTCTACCTATTTTTGCACTTGCTAATACCGCCATTGTTTTTAGCGGCGATTTCTCGAAAATTCTGGTGCAAGATTACAGCCTTGGCATAATCGTTGGTCTTGTAGTGGGCAAACCGTTGGGCATTTTCGTATTGTCTTTTTTAGCGGTAACATTGGGCTTGTGTAAGCTTCCGGAGGACCTAAACTGGAAATCCATTTTTGGGGTAGGATTACTGGCCGGTATTGGGTTTACGATGTCTATTTTTATAACCCTATTGGCATTTGACAACCAAGCCATCATCAATAATGCAAAACTCGTCATCCTAACGTCCTCACTAACGGCGGGTTTACTGGGTTACCTCACTTTACGCACAGCGTTAAAAGCGGGTTAGCAGAATTGATGTGGGTAGCAAAACGGCCGTTAACACCTTTTGTGATAAAATTAATAAAACAAGTTTTACAGGCATTGGTTGCCTCAAATCGACCAGTAGCGTTTACAGACTTGCGGCATGGCTTTTACCTACGGTTGGTGCGGTAAAGCAGCAATCATTTAAATTAATAGATTGGTCAAATTACATATCACTAAAATTTGAACGAACCACCTACAGAAAGCGCTTCGCAAAATGAGTCCCCCAATTTCTCTACACCTTTTCCAAATATGTGATTATTAGTTATGAATTTTTCAACCAATCATCATTCAATCATAATCTTATCAAGCTCCAGCCGAAAACTTTCTTCTTTCTTATTACCAATTAAAAAACCAATTTCGCCCAACTGCTTGCCCGGATAATTGGGCATGTTGAGCGTGCGCCCACGAAAGGATGGATACAGGATATCGAAGGGAATTTCTATGGTTTGCCAATCGCCGCTGGTCTTAAAGTCGCAGATGTAAGAATAATACTCGTTTGCTCTGGACTTGACCCTGAACTGATAGTTTTTGCCATCACCTTTTAATCGAATCAAAAATTTACTCTGACTGCTGGTTTCCAGCGGCTTAAAATAATACCGCAGCGAAGAAAATCCGCCATTGTTTTCCAGCGAAACAGTACCAGTGAAGGCAGCGTGCCCAGCTTCATTGATGCGCAACCTACCGGCCGATAGCCCACCCATGACGCCATCATCCACCACGTTCCAGTTACGCATGTCGGCATCTTTATTAAAATCAAATAAAACGAACTGTTGCACCGCAAAGCAAATAAATAGTTGAAAAAAAGCTTGCATAGTCAATAATTATAAAACACAAACAGTTTAAACGGTGGTTGGTTCGATAGACTGGGCGCTAACACTCCAAGCAGCTGCGCCTACCGCCTTAACCACCATACCACGTCTATTTCAGAAAAAGCAGAAAACAGGATAAAACAATATTTTGCCAGAAAAGAAATAGTACTTTACTTTGTATTTCAAAGTGCTTTTATGAACAAGCATCTACAAACATTAGACAGACTAAAGAAACTCGGGAATATAAAGGGCCATACCGCCCTGATGACTGGCCAGCACGGCGTAGCAGCGGGTACCAGTGCCGTGGTGAGCTACAAGAAAGCTGAGTGTATTATGGCAGATACACCCCTGAATGCGATGGCGCCTACCACCCTATGCATGCACTGCATTGTAATGAAAAAAATACGCAAATTGTGCACCACCGCCGCACCATACATGCCAGTTAAGTCGGCCAGTACTACCGAAGCACGGACTGTTGCATTCTTTTTGGCCCAACCCTGCAACAAAAAAACGACTACTAGCCTTTCCGCTCCCTTTGCAGTAAAGAACGGTTTGCTTTGGTACCCCAAAAAATCAGATCAAACCATGGATATCAAGAACCTATGGTCATTTTTTTTGTACGCTTACTTTGTATTTCAAAGCACTTTTAATTCACCCAAAATGTCACTTTATGGAAAACACGCCAACCCAGCCCACCCACCGCGAAGCCTTTTTCCGGCTCGGTATCATCCTGCTAACCACATCGTTTGGAATTTACCTTGCAACCAATTTGATAACAAGCGCCATGTTTGAAGACCACATGCGGCTCTTTATGCTGCATTATGCAGTCGTGGTATTCTACTTTTTACTAGCACTTTTTAATGGTAGGTATAAAAAAGGCCGCGGGGGACTACCGCTTGTCATCATTACATTGTTGCTTTTTCTCATTAGCGCCTATGCCCTCAACCGGCAAATGGACATATTCCATACCTCAGTGGGTTGGGTTCAAGCACTACTGGTGGTAACGAGTATCAACCTGCTGCTGGCCTCTCTGAACATACAACTGCCGTATGCCATTAAGGTTCTTCAGGTATTTGCGCTAACGGTTGGCGCTTTGTTTTATACCTATCTGGCGCTGTACCTAATACCAATTTATGCGTTTGGCTTTATTGGTGCCATTGCCATTGGCATTGGGCTGCATGCCTTTGTGCCGCTGCTACTGCTCATTTACACCATCACGATACTTATAAAAACAATCAACGCTGTGCCTGCGCTCAAAACAGTAGCCTTTTCGGCGGCAGGTGCGGTCTTTCTGTTGATTGGCTTATTTACGCACCGTTGGTCGGCATTGCAAACCAACATGAAAACCGCCTTTCATGCCGCCACCCGTGCCGACCACACGGGTTGGCCTGCCTGGGTAGAAACCCTGCAAAACGTACCCGACGGGCCACTTTCCGGCAAAATACTGCGGTCGGATATCGTTTACGCTACACCCAATTTTACAGAGGGTTTTAGTTTTTTTGGTGCACCCCGAATCCGCTGGGAGGAATCGAAAAAACATGACCCACTAGTGGCCATTGCCTCGGCCATTTTAGGCGCCGTAAGCATTCCAAAAGAAGACCGCATCAGGATGCTGCAAACCATTCACAACAACCGCTATGGTGCCGAAGAACGATTGTGGAACGGCGACAATTTGGAAACCGTGCACATGAACACAGAGGTACAAATTTGGCCTGCCATGCACCTTGCCTACGCCGAAAAAATCATTACAGTGGCACAAAAACCATCGGAACAAAGATGGAGGGGCAATCAACAAGAAGCCATTTATATTTTCCAGTTGCCCGAAGGTGCTGTAGCTACCTCCCTCTCCCTGTGGATAGATGGAAAGGAAGAAAAAAGTGTGCTTACTACAAAAGGAAAGGCTACTAAGGCCTACACCACCATTGTTGGTGTAGAGGTACGCGACCCTTCGGTGGTACATTGGCAGGAAGGCAATCGCATATCGGTACGAATCTTCCCGGTAATGGCCAACGACCAACGGATATTTAAAATTGGCATTACCATCCCAATGCCCGAACGCGATGGCAAAATATGGTATGAACACTTTACGTTCACCGGCCCTTCATCTAAAAAGGCTGCAGAAAAAGTGAGGGTCCGGCTAATGCAATCGCCGGGTAAAACCATCGAAACCGTTGCTCTGAAAAGACAGCAAGAAAACGACTATACCTACGAAGGCAAGTACAACCCAGAGTTAAGCCTGGCCATTCCCGCAATGCCGCTTGCAAAGCACGCCTTTGTGCATGAGGGAAAAGCTTTTCAGTTGGATGCCTATAAACCCGCCAAAGCACACCAGCAATTTACCACACTTTATGCCGATGTAAATGCCGCCTGGACCAATGAGGATTGGATAAAATTGAGAGGGGAAGCCGGCAGCCGCAGTTTATATGTCCACAACCAAGGCTGGATACAGATTGATGGATTGAATGAACGGGAAATGTTTGAGCGCCTCAAAAAACGAAAAATTACACTTTTTCCATTTTACGATGTAGAAGATGTGGAGAACAGCCTGGTGATAACAAAAACGGCAGGCAGAACACCCTCGATGGAGGACATCAGAAAAAGTACCGGTTTTGATGCATTGGTGCACGCTGCGGCTAAAGGAAAAAGGTTTAATGTGTACCATATTGGCGAACAACCGTCACTGTTTATAAGCAGCCTACGCGAATTGCGCTTATTCCATTATGCACAGGGTGGAATAAATGATTTGATGGCTGATTTAAACCAAAACGTTTTTGATGCAGATATCGAATCGGCCCAGCAGGTGGTTATCCATAACGCCGGCATGGTATTAGCGGCTTCCCAAGACGTCTCGGTAAATAATGCGCCCGACCATTTATTGCGGCTGTTTGCCTACAACCACATTATGCAGCAGGGCGGACTGCGCTTGCTGGCCGACAGCAGCCTCGAAGAAAGTCGTCTTGGCGAGCTTGCTGCTTATGCCCATATTGTTACCCCCGTATCCAGCATGATTGTGCTGGAAAAAAGGGAAGATTATGACCGCTTTGATATTGATGTGAATAAGGAGGGCTTAAAAAATGCGTCTGCTAAAAACAGTGGTTCGGTACCCGAGCCGCACGAGTGGGCCATTATGATGATTTGCTTGCTGCTACTGGCCTATTATCGCTTTCAACGAAAAATAAATATGCTGTGGTTAAGAAAATAGCGGACATGCTTAATGTAGCCCAATGGCGGGCTGCAACGCCGTTTGTTTGGCCTGCCCTGTATGCCATTTTACTGGTCGTGGGCCTAACCAACTATCTACCCTACAATCAAGCCAATTTCTGGCTTGGCATTGTAGCAGTTGGCTTATACATCCGTTATCCAGTGGCCAAAACTGGAGGTTTCCGTTTTCTTTTTGCAACAATTTTATGCCTTGGATTATACCTGCTGCTGCCTGTAAAAACGGTACTCTTTTTTGTGCTGGTAAGCGCATTGCTATTTTCGCTTGAAGCCATTTCGGGCCGACTGCACGCCGCCGTATTTCCAGCCATTTTTCTCATGTCTCCGGTTGCCAATTACATAGCCGAGGTCTTCAGTTTTCCGGTAAGGCTGCAACTTTCGCAATGGGCGGCAAAAATACTACAGTTTACCGGAAATGAGGTGGTGGCAATGGGAAATTCCATTTCATTCAACGGCGCATTGTTTGATGTGGACCACGCCTGCATGGGTTTGAGTATGTTGGTAAGTTCACTGCTCATGGGGCTCATTAGCATGCGGCTATACGAAGCCAAGCTTCAGCGCAGACTCCCGCTGGTTTATCTCCCCATCGTATTGGTTTTTTTTATGGGTTTCAATGTTTGCGCCAATCTTATCCGCATCATTTGTCTGGTGTATTTTCAAATAGGTCCCGGCTCTGCCATGCATGAAACAATTGGGCTAGCCTGTTGGGTGCTGTATGGCATTATTCCTTCGGTGTGGTTAATGAAAAACACATTGAAAAAACTGGGTAAGGTTGAGCCCGCTAGGGCTACAACGGGCTTCAAACAACCGATATTGCGGCATTATGGGTTTAGCCAATTTGCCCTGGTGTTGTTGCTGGGTATTTTATTTAAAACACAGCACGGCAGGCCGGTTGAAGCCGCTTGCGCCACGCCGCAGTGGCTTGTAGCAAATGGGTATTCGCGCCAGTTGCTACCGCACGGCGTTACCCAATACAAAAACGACTCCACATTAATTTACCTAAAGTCTATTGTGGGCTTCTACAGTACCGACCACAACCCGTCCATTTGCTGGCGGGGAAGTGGCTACTCGTTTACACGGGTGCGCCAAGCCGCACATGGCAATGCCCTGA
>RDXD01000300.1 GCA_004292575.1 Bacteroidota bacterium | reverse complement strand
CTGGAGATGGATAGCAGGCACATTAAAAAAATCAACTTGAAAATTTTGATAACTTGTTGAAAATAAATTACTTACAGATTTGTATTGGTGGTCTTCAAGCCCCAAATCTGTTGCTATTTCCTGCCTTATTGTATGCCAATCCTTGCCTACCCGCTCTGCGGATAAGATAACGTCCATGTCCCCAAAATCGGCTTTTGCCTTATAGTAGCGCGGTATTCGGTAGGCAAGGGGCATTTTATTGTCCAAATACTCGATGACTTTTTTCTCAATCGCAAGGTACTCGGTGCGTTGTATGCGCCCAAGTCCAAAAAGTTTTCCTCCCATATTCAAAAATAGCAATTATTTTATAATTTTCAAGCAATGATTCTTCTAAAACCATCAGGCGGGCAGGCAAGGATTTTTTCGAGTGTCTTTGGGCAATGCGTAAAAAGTACCTCAAAATGCGGATTGCGTTTTTCAAAAGCCCTTATCCTTGCCTGCGTCTGCACAAAATCCTGCCATGAATCAAAGAAAAGTTTGACTATGCGGTGGGGCAAAATATTCTTTTGATATGTTTCATAGCTCCAAGCCGCATCAGTTCCAAACAAAACGAATACTCCGTTTTGTTCATACACGAAGCCAAGCATACCGCGTGCGTGTCCCGCCAAAGATACCAACTGAAAATGTGGGTTTTGAAATAGTGCGTAGAGCGTTAGCCCTTCTTCAGTGGTAGTCATCGAATCCGCCAAAAGCTCAATAGGAATCACCCGTTCATAAAAATCGGTAGGCAAGAGCTTATGTAAGATGCCTTTGCGCACTGCCGAAAACCCGCGCAACGTTTGGACTTCTGCCAAGCTCGCCTTCGTACACACGAACCTTGCCTGCGGAAAGTCCCGCAATGCCGAGATGTGGTCTGCATGAAAATGCGAAATAATGACATAGCGTATGTCGGTAGGCAAGATGTTTTGTGCTGCCAAAATCTCCTTAGCCGTTTCGCCCTGCGCTAAAACTATAGGCGTAGCCCAGCGATACAGCCGTTCGGGAAATGTGCGTGTGGCTTCTACGAAGTGCGGGCTGTAGCCTGTATCAAACATCACATAACCCACTTCAGGTATATGCCACAACGCCCAAACCGCATAAAACCTTGCCTGCCCCCTGCCCGAAATGGGATTCTCGATATGCGCCTCCGCTTTGCAATAACCTGAAGCAAAAAGTTGTAAAGTTACTGTGCTTTTTTCCATTGGATATATTCATTGATGCCATCTTGAGTAGTCATAACAGGCTGATAATTAAGTTTTTGGCGTGCTTTTGAAATATCCATCGTGAGGCTATTCGCTAAAACGCCCACGCTATAACGAGTCAAAACAGGTTCTTTTTTTTCTTGAAAAAAACGCGCTTTCCATTCCAAAAAACCGCCTACCCACATAGCAAGTTGTTTGGGTACGTGCTGGGTGGGAGGCTTTAGTCCAAGTCCTTGTAAGACTTGACGCAGTGCGTCCCAAAACTTGATAGGTGTGCCGTCTGTGATATTGTAGGCTTCACCAAAGGCATCACTTGGCGCATGGATAGCACAATCGATGGCTTCTATGACATTGCGCACGCACGTAAAGTCGCAAATATTATTGCCCTTGCCTACGATTTTGAGCTTTCCTTTGTGGTAGGCTTCCAGCACTCTGGGCAATATGACAGTATCTTCTGCCCCAATGATAGCACGTGGGCGCAAGGCAAGTGTAGCAAAATCTGGTGTATTCATAGCCAAAACGTTGTTTTCGGCTATCAGTTTTGTG
>RDXD01000520.1 GCA_004292575.1 Bacteroidota bacterium | reverse complement strand
TACTGCACCAAAAAATGGCTTTATATTTGTATATGCAAGCAATGAGAGCAATCTCGATGTGTTCTTTGATAATTTGCAGGTGATACACAAACCCGGCCCACTGCTGGAGGAGACGCATTATTATCCTTTCGGACTCACCATGGCAGGGATAAGTAGTAAAGCGGCAGGTAAGTTGGAGAATAAGTTTAAGTACAACGGTAAAGAAGAACAGCGGCAGGAGTTTGTTGATGGTAGTGGGCTTGAGTGGATGGATTATGGTGCGAGGATGTATGATGCGCAGATTGGCAGGTGGAATCACGTTGATCCATTATCTGAATTATACTACCCGTTATCTGTTTATAATTATGCAGCCAATAATCCTATTAGTTATGCTGATGCCGATGGCAAAGACTTCATCTTAACTGTTACTAGAGATAAAAATGGCGCAATAAATGGTGTCAATATTTCTGGGACAGTTTATATCCAAGGTGATGGAGCCAGTAAGGAAAGAGAAGCAGAATTGAATGAGTTTGCAAGTAATAATTTGAAAACGAAAACTTTCGATGGGATCACGGTATCATTTTCAGTAAAATACAAATACGATCCTGAGAAGACTAAAAATAAACTGAAATCCGGTGAAAATATACTAAAATTTGATAAGGCAAAGGAAGATGAGAATCATCGCTCCCATGTAAATAGTAAGATAAGAGACGATGGGAATGGTAAAAAAACTACCCTTGCAGGACAAACAGGTACAATTTACGGCAGCGGTGGCAATAATCGAACGGTCCTTCATGAAACGCTGCATTTGTTAGGGTTAGATGATAGATACGATGATTTTAGTGATGCTGCTGGAACAGGACTGCCGCCCTCAACGCCTCATACTGGATACGAGAAGAGTATAATGGCATCTCGCAATTCTAATACCCTAACCGATGCTGAATATAAAAGGTATATTCAAAATGCAGAATATCGATCGAGGTATCATAGAAGCGATGTTCTAATTTTTAAGATAAACATTGACAGAGATTCAAAAAGAAACTTAATTACTCCATTCGAGGCAAACGGACACCATAAGTTTAGTCCTTGGGCGAATAACCATTAAAGCAATTTGAATGAAGTGTTTTTATCTACTATTTATTTTTTTGGCTAGTTGCTCAAGAGAGACGGAATGTATTGACCTTACACCACCTATGGAGGGTAGCTATTCAGGAAATGGGTATCTCCTAAATTTTCAAACGAGCCAGGATGGTATGGGAGATTTTTGGTATTTTCCTTGTTGTAAATTTGGAGATACAATTAAGCCTATATATGATTCTCAATTTCTTTTAGATTTAAAATTTTGTAATGGAATTTCATTCAAACTTCCAGTTTCTGGAAATTATTACAAGAACATAAGAAGTTATTCCAATCTTATACTTCTTGATTCATTAAGTTTTTTTTCGAAAGTTTGGATAACTCCAGTTGCTCTTAAAATAAAGATTGATAAAAATGCCACTTTGAATGAAACTAAAACAGTGCCGCTTTCAAAATTTACCCTAAGGGACCATACCAAAATTCAATCGTTTTTTTATTACAATATCAATGAATTTGAAATTGAAAGTTTGGAAGTCAAGGGAGTGAAAACCCGCCGCTATCCGTAGTGTTCGTTACAAAGAAGTATAGCTGTCCTTAGTCCAACTGGCGCAGGCCTCTGTATTCCCACCTGGCGCAGGTCTCCTGACCTGTGACCCGCCGTTACTTGTGCTAAATCAATCAAGCACTGCCAATACCTCGGCGGCAGCATCTACGAGCAAAAAGGCACCGCCCCACTTGCCCTGCAATTTATAGCCCACGAAGAAGGCCGCTTTAGGCCTCACCTAGCGCCGGTCTGTATTTTGTATTCTGGCGCAGGTCTCCCGACCTGTGCCTAGCCGTTACTTGTGGCAAATTGCTGAAAAATGTGTAAATTAGCGTATGATTTTTGAGAAAAAGCTAGAGCATGAGCAGCAAGTACAAATTTAGCAACGCACAAGGCGTATACTTCATAACCGCTACTGTGGTAGATAGGGTGGACGCCCGCCTGACCGGCTGGGCAGGTATTTACGCGCAATCTTTATCGCGATATCTTGATGGATAGTTTCTGTTTTTGCCAAAAGAATCAGGGTTTGCAAGTACATGCGTGGGTATTGATGCCCAACCATTTTCACATGATTTCTTCATTCTTAAACAACGCAGACCCCGGTTTGGTGATAAAGAATATCAAAAGCTTTACGGCGTTAAAAATTATTGACGCTGTTCTCAATAATCCCTCAGAGAGTAGAAAGGGATGGATGTTAGATATTTTTGAACGCAATGGTGTTTCAAAATTGGGCAACAAGCGGTTTCAGTTTTGGTGCCGATTGTTTCGGGAAAAATCACCCGATTTTGCTTGACAGGAAAGCGATTTTCGATCAACGGATAGACTACTTGCATGAAAATCCGATTCGAGCAGGATTTGTCTATCAGCCACAAGATTGGCTCTACGGCAGTGGAGTTGATTACTACACTGCTAATGAACACGGCTTTCTGGAGATTGTTTTTTGGAATAAGTCAGCACCTATATTCAGGCTCAAGTAACGGTTCGTCACAGGTCGGGAGACCTGCGCCAGTGGAGTAACTACAAAAAATAAGTTTCTTTTCATATTGCTAGGGTGATTCAAGACCAATTGCATGCGTCTCCTAAATATACGATAGCGTCGTCTTACTTCCTCTATTTTTTCACCTTCCCCCGTTGCTGCATAGCTCCCTCAGAACCAACCTCATTCCAAACCACCCCACACTTCAAAAAGAAATTTCCGCCACCGTTTCCCATGGCCAACTATAAGACGCCCCAGCCAAACGGTCAACAGGGTTACCGCCTTTTACGCCAATGCAGTGGTGGGCATATCGGGCTTTGGGGCTTGCGGGTTATTGCATTGGGGTTGTCTGCCATGCGCAAGCCTGCTCAAACATTGGCCTGGCGGTCATTTATATCTGTTCCTAGTGTTTTTGCCAACGGGTGGAGTGTTCATGTTGATTGTTACCCATTTAAAAACGGCGTCTCAACTGGCTAACCTTGTGCATTTTTTATTCCTACCTGTAATTTGGAGCACCCAATTTGGGTAGCACTACTCACGCCGCCTCTGGCGCCTTCGAAAATCGAGCAATCAGCATCGGGGTCAAAAGGCACGCAATACGCACCATGGTTATGGTTTTACCGGTGTCCAAAAAGTTAGTGGTTATAAGCAAACCACCACAAATAAGAATCACGGCTTTCTCAGCCTTTTTATCCCAGCCTCGCCCCATTACCAAATAAGCTATACCAACCAGTGTAAACATGGCTGTGTTTATAATTTGATTGGTTTGTGCGTCAAAAGAAAATATCCAATTCAACACTTTTCCTGCTAACGTTAGCCCAAGCAGGATATAAAAAAAGGCAAACATCATGCGCTTCATATCAGCTGGTTTTCTCTTCAAAAATAGAAGAATTGCGCAGATTGCTCAAATCCAAGTCGTTTTTTACTTGCCATCCACCTTGGCGGCCATCACACTGGCCGCGGGGGGTATTTTTACACGATCCGCCTGCCGTGTTTTTACTTTGTATAGGCTTACCACAATTCCGGTAAACAGCATCAGCAGCAGTACAGCTCGTTTGGCTTTCATGGCTTGTAAGACTGCAATAATTTCGCCAAGGTTGCTTGCCGCTTGTTATGGAATTGTTAACCCCTTCGGCAGCTCTTCGGCAGCTTGCTGCTGGGCTAAAATTTGGCGCCGCAGCTGGTAAAAGCCCAGCACACTCAGCAAGCAGCACGCCACCAGCGCCAGCCATAGCCAGCGGTAGCCAGCCTGCTCGGCCAAGGCCGCACCTGCAGCTGGGCCTATAATTTGCGATACGCTCCACGTAAGCGTTAAGCCCGCGGCATACTGGCCGCGGTTGTGGGCATTGCTGCGCCCCATGGCAAAGCTGTTCATAAATGGTAGGGCCAGCATTTCGCTCAGGGTAATAATAACCACAAACAGCAAGGCCTGTGCCATGGGCCACCAGCCTGGCAGCAGCAGCAGGCCAAAAGCCAGTGCGCAGGCCACCGCACCCGCCTGCACAAACATCAGGTGCGATCGGCTGCTTTTTTCCAGCCTGGTCACCAGCAATATCTCTAAAAACGCAATAATAATCCCATTAAGCCCCAGCGCCAGTCCAATAAAGCCCTCAGGAAGTTGCCAGTTGGTTTTCCAAAAAATGGGCACCAACCTAAACACCAAAAAAAATGCCGTAATGAAGGCCAGCGAAAACACAAAGAATTGCACAAACAGCTTATCCTGCCACGGTTTTTGAATGGCCGCCGGCTTTACTTTATGCTCCGCCACCTGCTGCGGGGGCCGCTTGGGCAGCAGTATCCAAATAAGCAAGCCTGCTAAAATACTGGTGCCCCCATCCACCCAAAACAGCAGCTTATAGTTTACCGCCGCCAGTAAGCCGCCCAAGCTGCTACCGGCAGCCCACCCCAGGTTGGTGGCCAATCGGTTAAGGCTATAGCTGCGGGCAAGTTTTTGCGGATGGCTATAGCTGGATACGGCGGTAATATTGGCCGGCCTAAATGCCTCGCCCAGCACACTTAGCACGCCCGTAAGCACCAGCAATTGCGGATACGTTTGCAACAAGGGAAACACAAAAAAAGCCAAACCTGCGCCCAGCGAGGCACCAATTTGCACTTTGCGAAACCCCACTTTATCGGTAAGCCAGCCGCCCAAGCTGGCACCCAGCACACTAAAAATGCCATAAACCGTTACCAAAAAACCCGTTTGCCGAAGGCCAATGTGCAGGTGCTGGTTGGCATACAGGCTCATAAAAGGTATGGCCATGGTGCCGGCGCGGTTTATAAACATTACGCCGCTCAGTAGCCAACTTTCGCGGCTCAGGCCACTAAACGATTGGCGGTACTGTTTTATCATGATGCTGCAAATATCGGCCACCGGCAGTTTCCCCAAGCCGCAGGGCAGTTTAGCGCTTTTGCCTCGGGCTTCTTCGCCGTTCTGCATTATCTTTCCCGCCCAAAAAACAAACGATTAGCATGCTTTTTCAAAACAAAACAGCCTTTATAACCGGCGCCAGCCGCGGCATTGGCAAAGCCATTGCCCTAAAATTAGCCAGTCAGGGCGCCAACATTGTGGTGGCGGCCAAAAGCATTACCGAAAACCCCAAGTTGGGCGGCACCATTTATACTGCCGCGGCCGAAATAGAAGCCGCCGGCGGTAAGGCCCTGCCCATCCAGCTCGATATTCGCGATGAGGCCGCCAGCAAGGCCGCCATTGAGCAAGCCGCGGCCCATTTTGGTGGCATCGATTACCTCATCAACAATGCCAGCGCCATCAACCTCGAATCTATTGAAAAGGTCGATCCTAAGCGCTACGACCTTATGCACAGCATTAATGTGCGCGGCACTTTCTTTTTGTGCCAGGCCGCCATACCCTGGCTGGCCAAAAGCACCAATGCCCACATCATCAACCTCAGCCCACCCATCAACCTCAAAGCCAAGTGGTTGGCCAGTCATTTGGCCTACACACTCAGCAAGTTTAACATGAGTATGATTGCCCTTGGCCTTAGCGCCGAGCTAAAGCCCAAGCGCATTGCCGCCAATGCCCTGTGGCCCAAAACCACCATTGCCACTGCCGCGGTAAACAATTTGCTGGGTGGCGAAATGCTGATGAAGCTAAGCCGCACCCCCGAAATAATTGCCGACAGCGTGTTTTACATATTGCAAAAACCCGCCGACCAATGCACCGGCAACTGCTTTGTGGACGAAGATGTGTTGGCCGCAGAAGGCATTACCGACCTTAGCCAATACGCCTACGTGCCCGGCAACACCAATTTTTACAACGATTTGTTTGTGGACTAAACGGCATCGCTAAAAACCGCCTCACACCAGGCTTTCAGTTTTTTTATAGCAAGTTTACGCATTGTAAATGCGGAAGTTGAAAAAT
This sequence comes from Bacteroidota bacterium, assembly GCA_004292575.1. Classification (GTDB taxonomy): domain Bacteria; phylum Bacteroidota; class Bacteroidia; order Chitinophagales; family Chitinophagaceae; genus Phnomibacter. Next base: position 2,852 of record RDXD01000520.1, on the reverse strand, counting down.
CTGAGTAACGAAGTGTCAGGGGCTTTTTGGCGGTGGCCTAAATACAATTTTGGGGCTGTCGGCTTCGGTGCAAATCCATGCAGCAGTTCCACGCCCGGCTACAATTTTTTTTGGCCCCAAGCGGCACGCGGCGGAGCATGCTAGCTGGGCCAAAAAAAGATTTCCGCCTAAGCGTGGCAGCCCATCGGCTTTTGGCTAAAACCCGGCAGGCCTTGCATGCATCCACACAAACAAGTGGGGGGCGTGCAAGGTATTGGTAGCTGGGCACACAGCAAGCCCACGCTTAGTTGGCAGCCGTTAGCACCGCCCTGCCGTGGCCGGCACCATCCGGTTTGTTCCATCCCTTTGCCCTTTTTATCAGTTTTACCATTTCAAACCAAATTACCGCCACAAAGCCCACACCAGTGGCCATCAGCAGTTGCGCAGGGTTTGGGGTTTCAAACTCAAAAAATACCGTAAAGGGATGTACAAAAAGCATTAGGGCCACAAGGGCCACGGTAATAAGAATAATAAGCAGCACCATGTGGTTCTTGTACCGCAAGGTGGATAGTATGGAGTAATACAACGAACGATTTATTAAGGTTAGAAAAACATTGGCCGTAATTAATGTGGTAAAAGTCATGGTTCTAGTTAGAGCTTCGTTGTAGCCGTTGGCCACGGCGTACTGATAAATAAATAATGTGCCAGCTGTTATAGCCAAGCCCTGCACAATGCTTGTGGACAGCTCTTTCCAGTTAAAGAAAGTGCTGGTTAGTGCTTTGGGCCTTTGCTGCATGGTATGCTTTTCCATGGGTTCGTTTTCATAAATAATTGAGCAGGTTGGCCCCATAATAATTTCTAAAAAAATAATGTGCACCGGCGAAAAAATATTGGGGTAAGCCCAGCCTAAAGCCAGGGGAACAAACACCGTGAGAATAATGGGAATGTGAATGGAAATGATGTATTGAATTGCTTTTTTTAGGTTGGTATAAATTTTTCTTCCCATGGCTACCGCGGTTACCATTTTCGAAAGGTCGTCTTCCAGCAAAATCAGCGATGCGGCTTGTTTGGCTATTTCGGTGCCTTTTTTGCCCATAGCAATGCCAATATGTGCGGCTTTCAGCGCAGGGCCATCGTTTACCCCATCGCCTGTCATGGCCACAATTTGGTTGTTAGCCTTTAGGGCATTAATTATTTTAAGCTTGGCGTCAGGAAACATGCGGGTAAATATGCTGGTTTCCATCACGCAGGTTTTTAGCGCATCGTCGTTCAAGGCCATTAGCTCTTCGCCGGTAATGGTTTTCTCGTAATCTCTAAATCCAATTTGCTTGGCAATGGCTACCGTGGTGGCGGCATTATCACCCGTAATTATTTTCACGGCAATACCCGCGTCATAAAAATCTTCCAACACCTTTTGGATGTTTTTTTTGGGCGGGTCGTAAAACGCCACAAGCCCTACCAATTCAAAGGGTAAACTTTGCTGTTTTTCGGGATAATTGGTACCCGAAAACTGCGCCAAGCCTACCGCCAAAACGCGGTATCCGTCTGTTGCCAATAGTTGTAGCGCAGCTTCGGTATGTTGCTTTTGCGTTGGGGTTAGGTTTTGCGCCACTTGCATTAATGCTTCGGGGGCACCTTTGGCAGCAATAATTTTGTGGCCACTGCTGTTTTCAAACACGTGCGTCATCATGGGTGGTTTGCCACCCAGCGGGTACTCATAAACCAGTTTGTAGTTCGGTCGTTCATCGGCCAATGCAATTTGCTTATACGTTTCGTGCAGTGCCATTTCCATGGGGTCAAAGGGTATGGGCTCGCTGGCCCACATGGCAAGGGTCACCAAATCTATTTCGTTGCTGCTTGGTGCATCTGTCGGGCTCGAAATGGTATTTGACCCGAGCAAGAAAAGTTTGGCCAAGCTCATTTTGTTCTCGGTTATGGTGCCTGTTTTGTCGGTGCATATTACCGTGGCACTGCCTAGGGTTTCCACCGTTTTCATTTGTTTTACCACAATGCCCATCTTCATTAGGCGCCATGCACCAAGGGCCATAAATGTGGTAAACGCAACCGGAATTTCCTCGGGCAAAATACTCATGGCCAGCGTAAGCGATGGCAAAAGGCTGTTCATCAAATTTCGGTCGTGCCAATAGTTAATGGCCCACACAATGGCAAAAACTGCAATACCCACAATGGCCATGCGTTTTACAAAGTTCACAATCTGAATTTCCAGCGGGGTTTTTTCTTCATCAATGCTTTCCAAACTTTTTCCAATTTTACCCAGCCGGGTTTCGTTGCCAATGGCCGTAATGCTGGCAATGGCCAAGCCGCTTGCTACGGTTGTGCCGCTGTAGATGGCTTTATCGGCGTTATCCTTGTCTTTAAAAATCGCAAACGATTCACCCGTCAGTATCGATTCGTTTACCGAAAAATCGTTTGAATGCACAATGCTGCCATCGGCTGTAATCAGGCTGCCTTCTTCCACCATCAAGCTGTCGCCAACCACCAATGCTTCGCTTTTAATCTCCTCTATTTTTCCGTTGCGTATCACCTTGCAGTTGGGCTGCGAAAAATCTTTTAGTTTTTCCAGCGCGTTTTTGCTTCGGGAATATTGATACAGCGAAATGGAAGTTTGAAATACGATAGCAGCCGTCAGAAATAGCCCGTCGCCCAGTTTGCCGCTCATGAAGTAGATGGTGGCAGCCACCAAAAGCAAAATCATCATGGGGTCTTTTGCAATCCGCTTTACCGTCTCCCAAAAGCTGTTTTCCTTTTTGTACTGTAGTTTACAATATATCAGAAAAAAAGCACTCCTCCATATCCGTTTTGAGACAAGGTAAAAATATAATCATAATCAATCAAACAACTCTTTTTCACAT
>RDXD01000519.1 GCA_004292575.1 Bacteroidota bacterium | reverse complement strand
CAATCTTAGCTTCTTCAATTTTTTCTACTTCAGGTGGTTGCTCATCTTCTTTTACCTCTTTATCCTCCACAATTTTTGGCGGCGTAAACTTAGCAATCTCCACCTTTGGTGGTTCTGGCATTTTTGGCGGCGGCGGCGGTGGCGGCGGCTCATTCTTCTTCTCTTCTTTCACCGCTTCCAACTCCACATCTTTTACTTCCAGCTTCTTGCTTTGGTTAGCACCCACACTATTGGCCAGCAAGCTGCCCACAAAAATCATTAGGGCAAGAGCCATCACCACCGCAATAGATATGAGTATGCGTTTGTTGTACGTTTTTCGCAAATCGTACGCACCGTACTCTTTGTTTCTACCCTCGAATATGATATCGAGAATATCGGCTGATAAAATCTTATTTACGTCCATAATAGTAGCTTTTGCTAATGAGATACTGTATTACTCAAATTCCATAAAAATACACAAACAAAATTACTGCGCTGCTGCTGCTGCTGCTGGGGCCGGGGCTGCTGCTCCGCCTTCAGAAGCATTTATCAGCATCACCTCAGGCTCCGATATGTCAACCAGTGCGTAGCGCTTTACACCATTAATGGTCATTTCGTCCAGCATATCTACCGTATCCCTAAAGGTAGAATTGGTATTGGGCTTAATCACAATCACCAAATCTTTAGGGTCGGTACTCTTTATTTTATCCAGCAGCACTTGGCGTATCTGGCTAAAGTTCGATGCCTTAAAATTTGACCCATCGGTCATTAATATGCCTTCGTAGTAGTACACCGTGCGGCCTTTACTCAGCATTAGCGTAAGCGCACCACTGGCTTTAGCCTTGTTTTGATCCTCGGGCTTATCGGTATCCTTGGGCAAAAACAATTTCATGGCCGTGGGCTGGGCCAATGTTGTGGTGAATATAAAAAAGGTAATCAACAGGAAGCCCAAGTCCACCATGGGCGTCATGTCCACCCTGGTATTGAGCTTTTTACCCTTTTTTACTCCCGGTCCTTTTTTTGCGTGGCCACCGCCACCTTCGCCTAAATCTGCCATACAATTTACTTTTAGGAGTGTTTTAGAAATTAATTATTCTTGTTTTATGCCTTTGTCGCGCTGCTTCGACAGTGCACTGCCCGCCGGTATGGGTTCCTGATTGGTTACAACCTGAAACTTCAACTGGTCGTTCTTTTTAAAGGCGTCTATCACATTTTTAAAAATCGGATACGGTACATCGTTATCGCCTTTTACCATCAGGTTCATTTTTTCGCCTCTGTAAATGGTAACAGCTGCGGCCACCCAGGTAACCAGCTCGTTGTTGGTGCTATCTACGCATGGTATGCCGGGCAGCAAATCCCCTTTCATTTGCTCGGGGGGTAGGCTCAAAAACGACTTAATGGTGTTTAGCGGCGCTCCAAAAAAATCTTTCTTCTTGGCCAGCGCAAAGTCGGCGGGTGTTAAGCCAATCTGTTTTTGGATGTTTAGCTCCTCCATCAAGTCGGCCCTACGCGCCTCCTCGCTTAGCGAAAAGAAAACTTTACCGTCTTTGGTTATGGTTACCAATACCTGGTCCTTGTCTTCGGCAGCTTTAGAGCTTACCGAGTTGGGTACCAACACACTCACCGCCTCCGGCGCCTTTGTTTTGGCGGTAAGTATAAAAAATGACAGCAGCAGAAAAGCCATATCGCAAAAGGCGGTCATGTCCACCCAAGTGCTCTTCCGTGCAATTTTTGGCCTACTCATGTTAATGAATTAAATGGATACTTAAAGATGATGAGATGCATTAGCGCTGGTTTTCCACAAGCTTGCACACTACTATTTGTATAGCGATGCAAAACTTTGGGTCAGCGTAAAGCCGCTTTCATCAATACCAAAGGTGATACCATCGATGCGGGTAGTAAACATGTTGTAGAACACCATGGCTACAGCCGAAGTGGCAATACCCAAACCGGTATTGTACAACGCCTCCGAAATACCCACCGCCAAGTTAGCAGCAGCGGCAGCACCGCCACTTTCATCACCCAGCGATCCAAACGACTTAATCATACCCATTACCGTACCCAACAGGGCCACAAGGGTAGCCAGTGAGGTAATGGTGGATAGAAACACCAGGTTTTTCTCTAGCATGGGTAGTTCCAAGGCTGTGGCTTCTTCCACTTCTTTTTGTATGCCCTGTACCTTTTGCTCGGTGGTAAGCTCGGTGTTGGTTATCATTTCTTTGTACTTACGCAGGCCGGCTTTCATTACGTTGCCTACACTGCCTTTTTGCTTGTCGCACTCTTGCAAGGCGGCATCCACATTTTTATTGGCCAGGTGGTACTGCACTTTGCGTATAAACTCGGCGTTGTTGCCTTTGCCAGTAGCGCGGGCTATGGTAAGAAAACGCTCAATGGCAAAGGTGATTACCATTAAAAACATGCCGATAAGCAAGGGTACAATAATTCCACCCTCGTAGGCCTTTACCAAGTTGCCCTTAGGACCCTCGTGTCCGGGCCAAAACCAGTTGTAACGTTCGGTGCCCGGCAAAGCAGGTTTGTCAAAGTTAGACGCATCGCCTAAAACAAAACGCCAGATGATGTAGCCGGCAATGACGCAGGCCAAAGGGGCAATCCAACTAATGGAGTTGCTGCTGCGTTTTGGTTGTACCGATGTGGAGGCTTTGCTTGCGGTTGCGGTTGCGGTGGGTTTAATGTCTGCCATGATGATGGTTTTTTAGTTTACAAACATGTTTTGAAGGTGAAGAAGAAAAAATTTAGGGCCCTCGGCGGTCGTTTTTTTTTAGCAATTTGCTTGCCGACGACTAATTTGGAGTGGCAAAATAGAGAATTCCACAATAGAGCGGTTATTCTTTCATTTTTTTTTTATTTTATTGTTATTCAAAAGCCATTTTGAGGCTAAAAACACCCCTTTTTTATCCCCCCCGAAGGAAAACTTATCCTTTGTCTTCCAATCATCACTGGCATTTTCCCATCATACAAATTGTTATTGTCATTCAACCGTTTGCCCATAAGTATGTTACATTCGCAAATCTAAACATCAAAAATCAGAAAAATCTACATGAGAAAAACCCTCACGCTCTCCGCGGTTTTGCTTTGTGCTGCTGCGGCGGCCCAACAGCGCCCGGCGGTACCGGCAGCCCCTGCGGTTGATACCGCCAAGGCCAAAGCAGCCATGCCCGCTGCGCCCGCCAAGCCCGGCCCCAAGCCTTACAAAGACATCATTACCGACAAAGCAGTAACCGATGCAGGCATGTTTTCTGTGCATAAAATAGAAGACAAGTTCTTTTTCGAAATTCCCAACAAGCTGCTCGACCGGGACATTTTGATTGTGTCGCGCATATCTAAGGCGGCGGCAGGTGTACGTGTGGGTGGCGGCTTTGAAGGTTTTGCCGGCGACCAAATCAACGAAAATGTGATTCAGTTTTCTAAAGGGCCCAACAATAAAATCTTTCTAAAGAATATTTCGTTTTTAGAAACCGGCCGCGACAGCACCGAGGGTATGTATAAGAATGTGATGAACAGCAACATTCAACCCATTGCTGCCAGCTTCGACGTAAAGGCGCTCAGCAAGGACTCCAGCGGTGTAGTTATAGAAATGACCGACTTTATTTCTGGCGACAACGACATTTTATTCTTTAGCAACGGCGACAAGCGCAGCTATGGCCTTGGTGGTGTGCAGCCCGACAAGTCGTATCCCGTTGGCGTAAAGTCGTTTCCCGAAAATATCGAGATCAGGACCGTAAAAACATATTCCAAGTCTGGCGGTGGCGGCATTCCTGGCCTACCACCGGGCTTTGGCCCTTCGCCAAGCAGCACGCCAGCCACTTTTGAGCTCAACACCAGCATGCTTTTGTTGCCAGCCACACCCATGAAGCCGCGCTACTTCGACGACCGCGTAGGATACTTTACCACTCAAACCGTAACCGATTTTGACCTAAACCCACAAGGTATTGAGCGCCTGCGCATGGCTACCCGCTACCGCCTTGAGCCCAAGCCAGAAGATTTGGAACGCTACAAGCGGGGCGAACTGGTAGAACCTCAAAAGCAAATTGTTTACTATATAGATGCTACCACGCCCAAAAAATGGATTCCATATCTTATACAAGGCGTAAACGATTGGCAGCTGGCCTTTGAAAAAGCCGGCTTTAAAAACGCCATTGTTGGCAAAGTAGCCCCATCGCTACAAGAAGACAGCACTTTTAGCCTTGAAGATGCCAGACACAGCGCCATTGTATATAAGCCCAGCGAAGTACCCAACGCCAGCGGCCCCAACGTACACGACCCCCGCAGTGGCGAAATAATGGAAGCCCACGTAAACTGGTACCATAATGTAATGAGCTTGGTGCGCAACTGGTATATGGTGCAGGCAGGTGCCACCGACCCCAAAGTACGCCAAATGGTGTTCGACGACAGTACCATGGGCCAACTCATCCGCTTTGTAAGCAGCCATGAAGTGGGACATACACTGGGCCTACGCCACAACTTTGGCAGCAGCAGCACCACCCCCGTGGAAAAACTGCGTGATAGAGCCTGGGTAGAACAAAACCACCCTGCCCATACCATTATGGACTATGCACGCTTTAACTATGTAGCCCAGCCCGAAGACAACATGTCGCAGGCAGGCCTTGGCCTTGGCAGCCGCATTGGCGCTTACGATAAGTGGGCCATTGAGTGGGGCTACCGCTACTTTGCCGACGTGAAAACAGCCGACGAAGAGGTACCCGTGCTAAACAAAATAACCATTGACAAGCTAAAAGACCGCACCCTGTGGTGGGGCGATGGCGAAGGCAACCGTGGCGACCCCCGCAGCCAAAGCGAAGACCTGGGCGACAACGCCATGAAAGCCAGCAGCTATGGTGTAAAGAATCTACAGCGCATTTTACCCCAATTGCCCACATGGACCAAGATGCCCAATAAAGATTTTGCTAGCTTAAGCGAAATTTACAGCAACGTAACCGGCCAATTTGGCCGCTATATTGGCCACGTGGCCACGCATGTTGGCGGCATTTACCGCACGCCAAAACGTGTGGAGCAAGCCGGACCTGTATTTGAATACACCCCAAAGGCCACACAAAAAGAAGCCATGGGATGGCTGCAAGACCAAGTGTTTAAAACCCCAACTTGGGTGGTAAACCGCAACATTAGCCAGCTTACCAACAGCAACCCGCAGTCGGTAATACTAAGCCTGCAAAACTCAGCACTCAGCCGGCTTATCAACCCTACCGTTGCCAACAACCTTCAGCGTTTTGAAGCCGATGAGCCTGGTAATGCCTACACCTTTACCGAAATGATGAATGACTTGCGCAAAGGAATTTTTACCGAACTGGTAAGCCGCAAGCCCATCGACATTTACCGCCGGCAGTTGCAAAAGTCGTTTACCGAAAAAGTAATGGCTGTGGTGGCACCGCCCAGCAACAGTGGCACCAGCATCATTCTTGGTCCGGGTGGCGGCTTTAGCTTAGGCGCCGACCCCAACACCAGCGATTTGCTGAGCGTGGCTAAGGCACAACTGCGCACCTTGCAGGCCGAAATAAAAGCAGCCTTACCCACGGTTACCGACGCTGCCACTAAAAACCACCTCATTGACCTCAGCGACCGTATCGGCAAAGCCCTTAACCCCAAATAGGTTTTTTGCTATCTTGTAAATTTTGTTTCCACAGCCGGTTCAAATGTTTTGAACCGGCTGTTTTGTTTACACCCCATACCTGCCTCGCCTGTACGAACGCCACCCGAGCGCTTGCATGTGCCAACTACTCTGACCGGCGCAAAAGCATACGTCATGAGGCGCCTTATATCTTGGGCCGAAGCACGATAAGCACCCCAGGTAAAGCTGTTGGTGCCAATAAGCCGGCCCATGCATTTGGCTCGGTAGCAGCAATGTTTAGTTAGCACCACCCACACCGCAACCCAAAACCTATATTTGCGCCTCTTTATGAACCTGGATTCCCTACAGGAAAAATACCTGACCGATACTCGCATTTCTAAAATGGCGGAGGCCATGCTTTTGCCCCAAGCCAACACCTTATGGCTGCAAGGGCTGCAAGGCAGTAGCTTGGCTTTTGTAATAGATGCCATATTTAGGCACGAAAAAACCGCCCAGATAAACCATCTGGTAGTGGCCGAAGATGCCGAAGACGCCGCCTACCTGCACAACAGCATCGAAAACCTGACTGGTGCCCTCGACCTGTTTTATTTTCCATCCAGCTTCAAAAACAAAAAAAACTACAGCCTGCTCAACAGCAGCCATGTAATGCTGCGCACCGAAGCGCTTACCAAAATAGCGGCTGGTGGCAACCGCAAAATAGTGGTAACCTACCCCGAGGCACTGTTTGAAAAAGTAGTGGTAAGCTCTACACTTACCGCCAACATCATCCACATAAAACAGGCCGAGGTTATAAACGTCAATGGCATATTAGAGCTTCTGGTTATGCTGGGCTTCACCGCCACCGATTTTGTGTACGAACCAGGGCAATTCTCGGTGCGGGGTGGCATCTTAGACATTTACTCCTTTGGCAATGAAAAGCCCTACCGCATCGAACTGTTTGGCAACGAGGTAGATAGCATCCGCATTTTTGACCCCGAAACACAGCTGAGCGAGCGCCGTTTGTTGCAAGTAAGCATTATACCCAACGTGGACACCTTGGGCTCGGCAGAAGACAGCGGCGCCAAGGTTTCTATGCTGGACTTTTTGCCTGCCAACACCGCAGTATGGCTAAGCAACCGGGCATTTTTAATAGAAAAATTGGCCCAGGAAGAAGAGGACCTGGCGGTGTACATAGAGCATGTGTTGCCACTGGCCAAAAACACCAGTAGCCCAGTAGATGAAGACGAAACCGTGCTGGTAAAACCCGTGTTGACACCCACCGATTTTGTAACTGCCCATGAAATAGACAACGCCCTGCAGCAGCACCACTGTCTTATTTATAACGATACCACCCAAAAAGCAAAGGATGCCGCCGTACATTTTGACACGGCTGCGCAACCTGCCTTTAACCGCAATTTTAACCTGCTGATAGCCGATTTAAAACAAAAAGCGGCCGATGGCTACGCTGTTTATTTGTTTGCCGACCAAGCCAAACAGTTGGAGCGGCTGTATTCCATCTTCACCGATTTAAATGCAGGCATCGATTTTGTGCCCGTGCCGGTTAGCATTCACGAGGGGTTTGTGGACCATTTTCTAAAAACCGTTTGCTACACCGACCACCAAATTTTTCAACGCTACCATAAGTACAAGGTAAAACAGGCTTTTAGCAAAAACAAAGCCATTACCATGAAATCGCTGCGAGAGCTACAGCCTGGCGATTATGTAACCCATATTGACCATGGTGTGGGTATTTTTAGCGGCTTGCAAAAAATAGACGTGAATGGCCGCATGCAAGAAGCGGTGCGACTGCGCTACAAAGACAACGACCTGTTGTATGTGAACCTCTCAAGCCTGCATAAAATAAGCAAATACACCGGCAAGGAAGGGGCAGTGCCCAAAATGAATAAGCTGGGCAGCGATGTGTGGAATAAACTGAAAGAAAAGACCACCAAACAAATTAAGGACATTGCTGAAGACCTTATAAAGTTGTATGCCCAGCGCAAAGCGCAAAAAGGCTTTGCACACGCACCCGACAACTACATGCAAACCGAACTGGAAGCATCTTTTATATATGAGGATACACCCGACCAGGCCAAGGCCAGCAGCGATGTAAAAGCCGATATGGAAAAAGACAGCCCCATGGATAGGCTGGTGTGTGGCGATGTGGGCTTTGGCAAAACCGAAATTGCCATACGAGCCGCGTTTAAAACCGTTTGCGACGGCAAACAAGCCGCCATTTTGGTACCCACCACCATTTTAGCTTATCAGCACTTCAAAACCTTCTCCGAGCGGCTAAAGGAATTCCCGGTAACGGTGGACTACCTAAACCGCTTTAAAAGCGCAAAAGAAAAGAAAGAGACCCTGCAAAAAGTAACCGAAGGCAAAATAGACATTGTAGTAGGCACCCATGCGCTGCTGGGAAAAGACATGAAGTTTAAAGACCTGGGGTTGATGATAATTGACGAGGAGCAAAAATTTGGCGTAACCGCAAAGGAGAAACTGAAACAGCTACGCACCACCGTTGATAGCCTTACCCTTACGGCTACCCCCATACCCCGCACCTTGCAATTTAGCTTAATGGGTGCCCGCGACCTCAGCATCATAAACACCCCACCGCCCAATAGGCAGCCGGTGCAAACCGAAGTAACGGTTTTTAATGAAGACCAGATCAGGGAAGCCATTTACTTTGAAACCGAACGCGGCGGCCAGGTGTTTTTTATTCACAACCGTGTGGCGAGCCTGCCCGAAATGGCGGGCCTTATTCGCGGACTTTGCCCGGACCTTAGCGTGGCATTTGCCCATGGCCAAATGGAAGGTGACAAATTAGAGGATACGATTTTAGACTTTATGGACCGCCGCTTTGATGTGCTGGTGTGTACCAATATTGTAGAAAGCGGTGTGGACATTGCCAATGTAAACACCATCATTATTAACAATGCCCACCAGTTTGGCCTTAGCGATTTGCACCAGTTGCGGGGCCGCGTGGGCCGCAGCAATAAAAAAGCCTTTTGTTACCTACTGGCACCGCCCATCAGCACCTTACCGGTAGATAGTAAAAAACGGTTGCAAACCCTTGAGCAGTTTAGCGATTTGGGCAGTGGCTTCCAAATTGCCATGCGCGACCTCGACATTAGAGGTGCAGGCAACCTGCTGGGTGGCGAGCAAAGTGGCTTTATTGCAGAAATTGGCTTCGAGATGTACCACAAGATTTTGGACGAGGCCATTCGCGGCCTAAAACGCAGCCAGTTTAAAGAATTG
>RDXD01000518.1 GCA_004292575.1 Bacteroidota bacterium | reverse complement strand
GGTTAAATATTAAAAATATAAAAACAGTGTGTGTATAACGTGTGCGCAACCTAATTGTTAACGAATAGCAAACATACGCCCTAAGATTGAAAAAGACTACAATTTGTTAAGATTAGCTGCATAGAAACGAATTAACTTTTTAAATACACGCCATCAGTTCAAAACTGGCCAAAAAAATGCGGGCAACTCGTGTTGCCCGCAATCGGCCAAAGTTTTCGGTAATCTTAGTTGTTAGGAGTCATCAAGCTATTCAGCTGAAGCTCGCTGGCAGGTATGGGCCACACGTACGATAGTGCCGTGGGTGCAACCGAACCTACCGAACCTTTGGCACCAAAAGTGCCCACTTGGCGCATTACATCCAAAGACCTAAAGCCTTCGCCAAGCAGCTCAATACGGCGCTCGTTTAAGATGAGTGCAATCAAAGCATTTTTATCGGCTGGCGCAAACGTGGTGGTGGCATCGCTGCGTTGGCGCACCGCATTTAGCAGGGCCAAGGCTCTAGCACTTACCCCTGTTCCCGCTTCGTTACGGGCCAGTGCTTCAGCCAGGTTCAACATGGTTTCGGCATAGCGCAAAATGGGCACATAATTAGCCAAATCGTCGTTGAACTTGGTCCAGCGGATGGGCGGCGTGGTGGCCGATTGAAAGTTTACCCGACGGGCATCTGTAGTTTTCCAGTTGGCATCGGCAATAATGCCTGCTGTATTCAAAGCAAACTCCGATGTCCAGTACTGACCCAAGCCATTTTGTGTGCCTGGGGCATTGGTGTTGGTCATAGGCAGGCTAAATATGCTTTCCGATGATGTGTAAGGACCTCTAAACACCGTTAGTACGCTCGGCGTAAGGGCCAAGGCACGGCCACTGGGGCTAATAAACGGCGCAGTGGCACTTACCAATTTGTTGCCTTCGGTTATCACGTCGGCCCAGCGGTTCATGTGCATAAACACCCGCATTTTAAAGGCAATTGCTGCTGCTTTTGTTACCCGCACCACATTGCTATCACCAACGGCACCATAAGTGGTAGGCGCATTGGTTTCAGCAAAGTTGAGGTCGTCGAGTATCTGGGTAAACACCTGTGTTTGTGTAGCCCTGGCTAAATTAGCAGCCTCGGGGCTTTTGTTGGGGGTAAGGCGCAGTGGCACACTGGCAGCAGCGGGGTCTTGGTTAAATGGACGGCGTGCATACAGGCTTTGTAAGTAGAAGAATGACAGTGCCCGGCAAAAGCGCGCTTCTGCAATGTAAGCATTAGCAGTAGCTGTACCCACAGCAGAGGCGTTGGCGGCAATGCCTTCAATTACAATATTGGCGCGGTTAATGTTGGCAAAACCAGCACTCCAATAGTTTTCTACCTGGTTGTCGTTGTCGCCCACGGTAAAGTTCCACACGCCAAAGGCAGTTACACCATTGGTGGTTACGTTTACCCAGTCTTCGCCACGTACATCTTGATATACATGGCCCCTACCGCCCAAAAACTGGCCGCTTTTAAGATTGCTATACACGCCAAATACCTGCTGCTGCATCCGCGCTGGTGTACTAAAGGCGCTGGCATCGCTCAAAACCGTTTGGGGTATCGGGCTCAGTTTGTCTTTATCGCACCCGGTCACCAACAAGGCTGTAGCCGCAGCCATGGCAAAAAACGCGCTTTTATGATTTAATAAACTTGTCATAGTAGTAATCAATATTTTTATTAAAATTAGAAACCAATGTTTAGGCCAAAGGTGTAAGTACGTGCCTGACCAACCGTATTGCGATCCACGCCTGGTGTAAGCGCCGAGTTTCCGTTCACCGATATTTCGGGGTCTATACCGGGGTAGTTGGTAATGATAAACGGATTAAGGGCTTGGGCATAAAAGCGCACACTGCTTAAGTTAGCTTTTTGTACCAATTTAGCAGGTACGGTGTAGCCAAGAGCAATGGTACGGCAGCGCACAAAGCCAGCATCAAACAGGTTTATATCCATGGGGAAGGCGGAGCCATTAGAAAAGTTATCGCCAAAAACAGGGCGAGGTACGTTGGTAACGTCGCCTGGCTTTTGCCAACGGTTTAGCACCTCGGGGGTATTGTTCCAAAAGCGCTGATCAAACAAACCCGCACGGCTGCCAAAGTAAACCTTATTACCGCCGCTGTAAAAGAAATCCACATTAAGATCAAAGCCCTTAAAGAAGAAGTTGTTGCTGAAACCACCATAATAGGTAGGCAGTGCAGAACCAGATACCACACCATCGGATACAATACTAACAGGGGGTGCAATGGTGCCATCGCGGTACTTCCAGCGGGAGGCCACAGGGTCGGCAAAATTAAAAAGCACTTCGCGGCCCCGGCCATCTAAGAATATGCGCTGGCCGGTTTGGGGGTCAACACCATTGCTACGCACCACAAAAAAGCTGCCGATAGGCTGCCCTACACGGGTAATGTTGGTACGCTCAAGTTGGGTGGTTCCAATAAGTTCGGTCACACCAGGTGCAAGCGCCGTTACCTCATTCTTTTGTGTGGTAATGTTAAAGCTGGCCGTCCAGCTAAAGTCACGCTTTTCAACTATGCGGGCGTTTAAAGTAAGCTCTACGCCGCGGTTAAACATCGAACCAGCGTTGGCCTGTATGGTATTGCCGGGAACACCCATGCTGCTCGGTAGCGGGCGGTCTAAAATCAAGTCATCAAGGTCGGTGTTGTAATAGCTAAACTCACCGTTTATGCGGTCGTTCCAAAGTCCAAAGCTAAAGCCTACATCTAGCTTGGTACTGTTTTCCCAACGCAAATCGCGGTTGCCAGCTTGGTTAAACTGTAAGGTAGGGTATCCCAAACCATACTGAAAGGCGCTAAAGGTGGATAGTGAACCAAAATTTCCTACTGCACTCAGGCTACCCACTTGGCCGTAGCTACCACGTAGCTTAAAGAAACTTACTGTATTGCGCAATCCATCCCAAAAGGCTTCATCACTTACATTCCAGCCCAAAGAGGCGCCATAAAAATTGCCCCTTTTATTGCCTTGGGAAAAAGCAGAGTACTCATCCGTGCGGGCAGTTAAGCCGAGATAATAGCGATTTTTGAAATTGTAGTTGACACGTCCAAAATATGAAATCAAATAGTTTTCAGTAATCAAATTGCCAGGAGGGTTAAAGCTGAAGTTATAAGTCAAAAAGTTTTGGAAATTGGCTACGTTAAACTTACCAGTTACATTAAAAGCTTGTCCATCATCACCGGTGGTCGATGTGTTCTGGATACCATCGCCGTGTAGGCTGTTGTAAAACACCCTATCGTCGCTGGTTTGCCAGCTTACACCGTATTGGGTACGGAAGCTAAGGCCTTTCATCAATTTTAACTCGGCAAACAGGTTACCTTGCAATTGATCAATGGTTGAACTAATCTTGTTAAGATCGCGAACCATTACCGGGTTAACCAATCCACTGTTAAACAAATTGCGGTTACGACCTATTTGGTTAAAGCTGTTCCGCTGCGTAGGGTTGTCAATACCCATAATGTTGTAACGTCCATCGGCTGCGTAGGGCGATACGTTAGGGGCCGTAATAAAGGCCAATCGGGCTAACCCCGATGTGTTAAAAGGCGTGCCAGGTATGGAGCCTGTGCTGGGCGAAAACGTTGCGCCGCGGCTAAAATTGAAGTTACCACCTATCGTAAGCCATTTGTTCACCTTTTGATCCAAGTTCATACGCATCTGCATGCGGTCAAAGGTGTTGGTTTGTATCATGCCCTCTTGGTTGGTATAGTTGGCGCTAAAAAAATACTTGGTATTGTCGTTGGCACCAGAAACACTCAGGTTGTGGTTGTGCTGAAAGCCGGTTTGATACAGCTGATCTGCCCATTTGGTGTCAACCGCCTTACCGCTGGCATCAGTATCTAAGAAGAAAACGGGGGTACCGGGTACGTGCCCGCTAAATACAGGCCCCGGCTGATTGCGCACGGCTTCGTTTTTATACTCCACATATTGTTGTGCATTCAACACTTCAAAAAGGTTAAATGGTTCGGTCCAGCCCACCCAAGCATCGTAGCTTACTTTGGCTTTGCCCGCCTTTCCTTTTTTGGTGGTTATCAGCATTACACCATTGGCAGCACGACTACCGTAAATGGCACTGGCTGCACCGTCCTTCAATATCTGGATGTCTTCAATATCGGCTGGGTTAAGGTTGCCCAATGCGTTGTTGGCACTCAGGTTACTACTAAGGTCGCCGGTAAACACAGGCACACCATCAATTACCACCAGCGGTGCCGATGAGCCTTGAATGGAGTTTACACCACGAATACGCACTACAGGCGGGTTGCCCAGCACACCATTGGGAAGGGTTACATTTAAGCCGGCAGCTTTGCCGCTAAGGGCCTGCTCAAAGCTTTGCACTGGTATATTTTTTATCTTGTCTCCACCAATAGTACTAATCGACGCGGTTACGTCTTTCCGCTTTTGGCTACCAAAGCCGGTTACCACCACCTCGTCTAGGCTGCTTTCGGCCAAGGTCATGCCTACCGCCATGTTGCCTGCCGATACCGCTTGGCTAATGGTTTTGTAACCTACATAGGAGAATTGTAGGTTTTTTACACCCGCTGGCACCGTAATTGAAAAGGTTCCCAGGTTGTCGGTTTTGGCACCCACTTTAGAACCAATTCCTGTTACAGATACACCGGGCAGAGGTTGGCCAGTTTTGGCATCGGTTACCACACCGGTGCTGGTTGTTTGGGCCCAAAGCTGCGCTGCAAATAGCAACAGCCCCGTGGCCATTAGCACAAGTTTTCTCATTGCGTTAAATTATGTTTAAGTTTTATAAGCGGTACGAAAGTACAGGCCATCGGTTAACCAACCCAAAAAACACACCATAAAAATTATTCCAAACGGTTATACCAAGCCGCGCCACAAACTAGTAGCGGCCAAAAACACACACATATACATTGATTACTAATGTGTTGTATTTTTTGAGTCAACAACAGATAAGCTTAAAAAACATGCATTTTTTTCAAATTTCGTAAGCATTGCCCACATCAAATCGCCGTTTTTGGGCGTTTTACTAAGGCCAGCATCAGCACGGGCAGAAATACCAAGTTGGTAAACGTGGCCACCAAAAGCGTTAAACTGGTGAGCCAACCCAATGAAAACGTACCCCCAAAATCGCTAAACATAAAAATGACAAACCCGGCAATCAGCACCAGTGCCGTGTAAATAATGCTAATGCCTGTGTGCCTAATGGTAGCCACAATGGTGGCCAGCACGTTTCCATGGTGGTCGGTTAGCTCTTGGCGGTAGTTTACCAAAAACCTAATGGTAATGTCGATGGCAATACCCAAAGCCACGCTAAACACCAGCACCGTAGAGGGCTTAAGCGGCACACCCGCCCAGCCCATTACGCCCGCGGTTACCACCAGCGGAATAATGTTGGGCACCAGTGCACAAATCAATATGCGGCCCGATCTAAACAACAGCAGCATGCTAACGGCAATCAGCAAAAAGGCCCAGAGTACGCTTTCTGTAAGCCCATTAATCAAAAATCGGCTGCCTTCCAAAAATGTAATCGAACTGCCGGTAAACAGCACTTGGTGTGTGCTGTCAAAATGCACGGCTGCAATTTTTTTCAAGCTATCCAGCAGTAGTTTAAGCTGCACCGTGCCTACATCGGCCATGCTTAGGCTAATACGCGCCTTTTGACGGCTACTGTCCATAAAGCCCTTTATTAGCCTATTAAACTGGCTAGCACTATCGGCCCCGCCACCCTTGGTTTTAAGGTAAGGTGCCAAAAAAGCCATGTCAAACTCATTGGGAACCAAATAGTTAAAACTGTCGTTGTCGTAGTAGGCTTGTTTTGCAAATTTTAAGCCCTCCACTAGGCTAAGTGGCTTGGCAAACTGCGGCATGGCAGCCACTTGGGCCGAAAACGCGTCCATCCGCTCAAAGGTCTTTAGGTTTCGGGTAACCCCGCCTTTCTTGCGGGTATCCACCACAATTTCCAAGGGCAGCACCCCGCCAAAATTCGCTTCAAACCATTTTAAATCGGTATAAATCTTGTCGGTTTTGGGCAAATCATCCACAATATAACCTACCGCCTTCAGCCTAAAAATACCCATTACAGATACCGCCACCACCAGCGCCGTAATGCCATATACCAGCGGCTTGCGCATCAGCACCCAATACTCAATTTTTACCATCACATTTTCCAGCACGCGGTTGCGTAGGTATCGGGTGTGCTTATCCTTGGGCGGTGGCAAGTAGCTTAGCATGGCCGGTATAAAAATGAGCGAAATAAAAAACAGCAGCATAATGCTAATACCCGCCACCACGCCAAACTCTTTCAGCACCATGCTTTCGGTAAGGGCAAAAACGGCAAACCCTACGGCGGCCGCAATGTTACAAAACAGGGTTACCACACCCATTTTACCAATCATGTTTTGCAGGGCCTGCTGCTTTTGCTCCGCAGCAGTACCTTGCTGCTTTGCTACCATATCTTGCCAACTGGTATGATATTTATTTAAGAAATATATGCAGTTGGGTATGCCAATTACAATAATAAGCGGCGGAATAAGTGCCGTAAGCAGCGATATTTTGTAGCCAAACACCACCATCAAACCCACAGCCCACACCACACCCATGGTTACCACTGCCAGCGATATAAGTGTAGCGCTCCAGCTTCTAAAAAACAGCAACAAGGTTACCACCGCCAGCAGCATCGATCCAAACAGAAAAAAGTTCATCTCTTTTTTTATCCTATCAGCCACCTGCGTACGTATCAGCGGCAGGCCGCTCAGGTGGGCCACTACCCCGCTGCTTTTTTCGTACTGCTGCACCACAGCCACAATTTCTGCCACCAACCGGCTGCGGTCGGCGCTGCCTAGTATGCCCCTGCTTACGGTAATGCCCGCCAAGTAGGCATTTGTGGCCGGGTTGTAAATAAAGCCTCTATAAAATATCTGCTCCAAAAAGCGCTTTTTGGCGCTGTCTAACTCCGCCTGGCTTTCTGCACCCTTAAAAATAGGCTGGGGCGTCAGTTGCTCCGTTGTATCGTTTTTTACCAACCTTATGGTTTCTGTTACCGCCACTACCCCTTCCACGCCCTTAATGGTTTTAATATCCGCCACCATCTTTCTGTAGTGGCCCATGTGCTCCGGTTCAAAAAACCGGGCATTTTGCACGCCCAGCACCAGCACATTCCCATCTTCCCCAAACTGCTTTTTAAAAGCCACATACTCCATATACCGTGGATTATCAATAGGTATGGCTTTGGCAAACTCGTAGCTAAGCTGCACCTGCACCGCTTTATAACCCATAAATGCAGTACCCACCAGCAGCGCCACCAGCAGCGCCACTTTGTTTTTTAGCACAAAAGCACCAATACGAAACCACATAAGCACACAGGGTTAAAGTAATATGATAAATGCCCGCAAAGATGCTGGTTAATCTGCTAACGCCGCACTGGCCAATATTTAAAGCCCCAAGATTACATGGCCAACTTTTGTTTACAAGCTAGCCCGCCAAAAGCCCAAGCCGCAACGTATAACCTCGCCAACCTTGGTGGCAATTATTTAAGCACCCTAAACCCATTACGCTCAACTTTGCAGTATTATCTGCGCCATCACCCCAACAAAACCAACGCCAACGCCCCTTGCTGCACCATACCCGCGCCATTGTGCTAAAAAAGGTTGCTTATGCCGATAGCAGCCTTATCGTAACGGCCTATACCGAAAAGTTTGGTTTACAGCACTACATCATAAAAGGTGCCCGCCGCGTAAGCAAAAGCGGCCACAGCCCCGCCGGCATGTACCAGCCCGCGGCCCTGCTCGATATGATGGTTTACAATTATCCGCACAAACCCCTCAACTACACCAAAGAGGTAAAATGGGGACTACTTTACCAAAATGTGCTAACCCAGGTGGTAAAAAACGCGGTGGCCACCATGATGATGGAGCTGCTTACCAAATGCGTAAAAGAACCCGAACCCAACCCCGAACTGTTTGGCTTTGTGGAGCAATATCTGCGGGTGCTAGATGAGGCCGAACCCGCTGTGGTAGCAGCCATGCCCCTGCACTTTATGCTACAGCTTGCCGCCCACTTGGGCTTCCAAATAGAAAACAATTACTGCCCCGATGCCCCGCTGCTCGATCTTACCGAAGGCCGCTTTGTACACCACAAGCCACTGCATACCCTTTATTTAGAGGGCCTTCTGGCCGCTGTAGCCAGCCAATTGCTTAGCACCAACAGCGCCGTTACATTGTACCGGGTCAAAACCACTTTAGCCCAACGGCGGCAGCTCATTAGCGCATTCGAGCGCTTTTACGACCTCCACATTGCCCAGTTTGGCAGCCTTAAAACCGTAGCCGTGCTCGAGGCCGTGCTGGCCTAGCCTTTGCAGGCCGCCGCTGTAGCCACAGCACAACAGTAATGCGTTTCTAAAAAATACATTTTGGGGCTGTGTGCCGCATCAACCCCCCATCAACAGTAGTTCCTGCTGTCCTCGGTACGCCGCCGCCCCTTCGGGCCGTCGGGGTACCATCGTCCATCAGGCAGCCCTTGGGCCGCAGTGCATATCCAGGGCAGCCACTTAGTGCCAGCCCCAAAAGCATACGCCAGCAGCGGTACCCAACCACGCTGCCTGGTGGCCATGCAGCGCACAGGCACCCTCGCCAGCAGACCGCCAAGCACCACCATGTGTCCGCGCCGCAGTACGCAGCCAAGCCTTTGCAGCAGGGCCGCACAGCATCACCAGCCACCAGCCAGCCACCAAAGTGTTACGCCTGCAGCCGCTCCCAAAAAAATAATTTCAAACTATTTTCAAAAACACTTGCAAAACGCTTCGCCGCAACATACCTTGTTGCACCTTAGGTAGCCCATGGCAATGTACCGCACTTAGGCTGCTTACTTGGCTCAACATAAACACGCCGTGGCTCCCGGGCCACAGCACTACAATAGCACACCGGCATGTTAAAACCAACACTCGAGTTTTTGACGGAGGAGCTCAACCTCTGGCTTCAATTGCGCGACCCGCTCAATTTTCAGGATGCCAAACCTGCCACGCTTACTACGCTTATGAAGCCCGATGGCAAGTTTGCTGTTAGCGGCAGCAGTGGCCAAGCCAACGATAAATTTAGCATTGCCGTTACACTCGTCAACATTGAAGAAGAAAGCACCTTTAAGAATCAGCCGCATTACCGCCAGGTAAACAGCAAAGTGCAGGTGGTGCAGCCACCCATGAACATTAATCTATATGTACTCTTTAGTGCAGTGGCCGATACGTACCCCACCGCCCTTACCCTGCTCAATCACCTGCTGGCGTTTTTTCAGGCCAATCCCGTGTTCGACCAAAGCAGCCACCCACACCTCAATGCCAAGGTAAGCCCCGCCGAGCCTTGGAACCTGCTACAGCGCATCGTAGTCGATTTTTACAACATCAGCTTCGAGCAGCAAAACAATCTATGGGCAGCCCTTGGTGCCAAGTACATGCCATCGGCCCTTTATAAAATTCGCTCCATTACTTACACCGATCAATCGCCCAAGCAAGAAGGCCCGCCCATCACCGAAATAAACATCAGCAGCCGCTAGTCTATTTTACCATGAGTACTACAAAATTCGAACTCGTTTTTGAGGTGCAAATGCAGCATACCTATTTTACCGGTGGGCTTTGCAAAGGGCTGGTTTTGCAGCCTTTGGCAGCCACGGCACAAGCGTTTCGGCAGTTTGGCCTGCTCTTCCAACCCACCCACTCCGGCGGCAAAGTATATGCATCATCAGAAAAAGCGGGTACCAACTGGCGGTTCAAAAGCCCCCTACCACCCAACACGCTCCTGCAATTTAGCCTGCACGATGAGGTAGGTAATTTTTACCCCATTACCCAATGGCCAGCAAGCTATACCCCCGGCCAGCTTATGGTATTTAGCAACCAGTACAGCAATGTGCTTGCCGGTAAGCCACTGCTGGTACAAAGCCCGGCCACCCAAAGTTTTAGCAGCACCGATCTGTTCCAAAAAGTTCAGGGCACCTTCAGCTTTTCCAAAAATTTGGTTACCGATGCCACCGTATCCATTACCATGCAAAGCAGTGGTTTGCAGTTTTTGCAGCAGGCCCCCAGCTACAAGGGCAAAATTTCAGCATCGTTCAATTTGGCAGAGGCCCCGGCTGGCTTGGCCCAACTGGCGGTAAATGGCGTGTCAGAAAAAACACTGTATCTGCTGCCCCCAACCACATACTCAGGCACCATTGGCATAGTAGAAATCGTTTACAAACCCAGCCTACCCACCGCCTACCAGTTTATGACGCCCACCGGTGTCATAAACTCCCGCACTTACATCATACCCTTTTTGGCAGCTGCCCCGCAGTGGCGCTACAAAGTAAATCGCCAGTTTAGCGAGGGCATCGCAGCCATTACCGTAGAAAGAGAAAACCCCGACGCCATGGCGTTTACAACCACACCAGGCCCGCAGCCGGGCAGCTTCATTAGCACCAGCAATGCGCCCATTCCCCTGCACGAGCAACCCCGCGCTAGAATTACTTTAAAAAATCAAGCCCAGCAAATCATCATTCCACACCTGCCCAACCCCACCCCACAGCAAGTTATGCGCGGCACCGATGGCAAGGTATATGCCGAAATGCTGGTAACCATATAGCAAACTCAACACGTTCTCTAATTCAAAACTCAATCACTTTTATTTCATCTTAAAAATTACAAATTCGTATGGCAGTCGTTTTCAAAACTCCGGGTGTTTACATACAGGAAATACCCACGTTTCCACCTTCGGTAGCCGAGGTAGAAACCGCCATTCCGGCGTTTATTGGCTATACCAAAACCACTAGCTTCTCGGGCAAAAACCTGCTAAAACAGCCCACACGCATCACCAGTTTGCTGGAGTACGAAACGTTTTTTGGCGGCCCTCAAACCGAAAATGCGGCCTTTACCGTAAGCATTACCGATGTTGGCGCCGGCCCCGCTTTGGTGCGCACCGTGGGCGTTGTTTACACCCCGGCCAACATCAGCAAATACCGCATGTATTATGCCATGCAGCTCTATTTTGCCAATGGTGGCGGCCCCTGCTACATTGTTAGCGTTGGCGATTATACAGGTGGCATTGTAGAAAAAAGCAAACTAAAAGAAGGGCTCGACGAAATTGGAAAAGTAGATGAACCCACGCTGCTGGTTTTTCCCGATGCCACCAATATACCCGGTGCCGATGCCGCTGCGCAGCAAAATAGCTACTACGAGCTGGTAAACGATGCGCTAAAGCAGAGCTTTAACCTGCAAGACCGCTTTGTAATTTACGATGTGTGGCCCGCCACCGACCCTACCGGCAACATTAATGCCGCCATGAATGCCATGCGCAACAGCGCCACGCTGGGCAACAGCCTCAACGAACTTAAATACGGCGCCGCCTACTATCCGTTTTTGAACACCACACTAAACTATGCCGTGGGCAATACCCTTGCCATTGCCTATACCAAAGATGGTGTGCTACTAACCACCGACGATGCCGATGCTAACGCCGAAGATTTGCAGCTGGCAGATTTATTGGCCCCTAGGGTTAACCTGGAAGCCGCCATTAAAACAGGCCTAAGCCTGCCCAACGCCAGCATTTACAACCAAATAAAAGCCGAAATAAACAAGCAAACGGTGCCAATGCCACCAAGCCCGGCGGTAGCTGGTATTTATGCCAAGGTTGATGCTAGCCGCGGCGTTTGGAAAGCCCCCGCCAACGAATCGCTGGCATATTGCACCTCGGCGGTAGAAAAAATTTCGAGCCTCGACCAGCAAAACCTCAATGTAGATCCGGGCAGCGGCAAAAGCATCAATGCCATTCGGTTTTTTACCGGCAAAGGCCTGCTGGTATGGGGTGCCCGCACCCTGGCTGGCAACGATAACGAGTGGCGCTACATCAACGTGCGCCGCTTTTTCAACTTTGCCGAAGAAAGCATTAAAAAAGGTACCGAGTGGGTGGTGTTTGAACCCAACGACGCCAACACATGGGTACGGGTACGCGCCATGATCG
>RDXD01000517.1 GCA_004292575.1 Bacteroidota bacterium | reverse complement strand
AGGGCACACTTTTGCTTACAAAACAATGTTTTGCAAAAGCGCACTTTTCTGCGGGTAATCGGTATTAAAATGCAGGCCGCGGCTTTCGTGCCTAAACTGCGCCCCTTTTACAATAAGATAGCCCACGGTAATCATATTGCGCAGCTCGCAAAGTTGCGGGCTTACTTTGGATGTGCGGTACAGCTCTTCTACTTCGAGGTGCAACAAATCGAGCCGGCGGCTGGCGCGCTCAAGGCGCACGTTGTTGCGCACAATACCCACGTAGTCACTCATCAGCAACTGTAGCTCTTTTAGGCTTTGCGTTATCAAAATCATTTCGCGGGGGGTGGTTGTGCCGCGGGCATCCCAATCGGGAATTTCGGCAGTAGGTGTGCTGGCCGGCGTAGCCAGACTGGCCTGGGCGGCACGGTGGGCAAATACCATGGCTTCTAGCAGGCTGTTGCTGGCCAGCCGGTTGGCCCCATGCAAGCCGGTGCTAGCGCACTCGCCAGCTGCAAACAGTTGATTGATGGTGGTGGCACCATGCAGGTTGGTTTGAATGCCACCGCAGCTGTAGTGCGCTGCCGGGGCCACGGGTATCATATCCCGGCTAATATCGATGCCAATGCTTTTACACTTGTCGTAGATATTGGGAAAATGATGTATGAATTTCTCGACGTCGAAATGCCGGCAATCGAGAAACACGTGTTCGGTACCATTGATTTTCATTTCACTGTCGATGGCGCGGGCCACAATGTCGCGAGGGGCCAGGTCCTTGCGGGAATCGTAGCGTTCCATAAAGGCCTCACCCTTATGGTTTCGCAAAATGCCACCATCGCCACGCACCGCTTCTGTTATTAAAAAGGCATGTCCTTTTAAGCCCTGCTCAAACAGCGCCGTGGGGTGAAACTGAATAAACTCCATATTTTCTACCCTACCCTTGGCGCGGTACACCATGGCCACACCATCGCCAGTGGCAATGGCCGGATTGGTGGTGGTGCGGTACACGCTACCATTGCCGCCGGTAGCCAGCAAGGTGGTGGTGGCCACTATTTTTTCAATTTCTTTGGTTTTTAGGTTTAGCACATACACGCCATAGCAGGTGATGTTTGGCGTGGTTTTCATTACCAAATAGCCCAAGTGGTGCTGGGTAATTAACTCTATTACAAAGCAGTGATTAATGATGGTGATGTTGGGCAGCGTAGCTACTTTGTGTAGTAAAGCGCGTTCCATTTCTTTCCCCGTTACATCCTTATGGTGCAAAATGCGGTCTTCGCTGTGTCCGCCCTCGCGGCCAAGGCTGTAGTCGCCATCATCATCTTTGTCGAAATTAGCGCCCCAGCCAATAATTTCACGAATGCGCTCCGGGCCTTCTTTTACCACCGCTTCTACGGTAGTGGGGTTACACAACCCATCGCCGGCCACCAGGGTATCATCAATGTGTTTGTTAAAACTATCGTTTTCATCGTTCCATACACCGGCAATACCACCCTGCGCATATTTGGTATTGGTTTCGTCGGCGGTGGTTTTGGTAAGTACAAGCACCGATTTTTGTGGCTGGGCCTCGGCCACCTTTACGGCGTACGTGAGGCCGGCAATACCCGAACCAATTACAAGAAAGTCTGTTGTCATGGCGCAAAAATAACTCAAAATGAAAGCCCGCAAACCTAGGGCACGGTTAGTAGCCGGCAGGTGGCGTGTAGAGTTTGTTGCGAATGGCAAACACCACCATGCCAACGGTATTTTTTACGTGCATTTTTTCCATAATCCGTAGCCGGTAGCCCTCAACTGTGCGAACGCTTACAAACAGGGTGTCGGCTATGTCTTTGTTGGTTTTTTCTTCGCAAATCATACGAATTACCTCTAAGTCACGCTCGTTAAAATCGGTCAGATGCACTTTAGAGTGCGGGTTTATTTTGCTGCGTGCTATGGCGTGTGCCAATCTGTTGCTGGCAGTGTGGCAATAGTAGCTTCTGCCCATATAAACGGTATCAATGGCATCTATCACCTCGCTTTTATCGGCGTTTTTCAGCAAATAGCCCAGTGCGCCGGCCTCCAGCATTTCCAAAATAAGTTCTTCTTCGTCAAACATGCTAAGGCCAATGATGCCAATGGTGGGCCATTCAGCACTAATTTTTCGGGTGGCAGCCACCCCATCCATACGAGGCATTTTAATGTCGGTTATAACCACATGGGGCTGATAAAGGCGCACCAATTCTACCAACTCTTCGCCGTTGGCTGCTTCTGCAATCATTTTAATGTGTGGGGTGCGGCTAAGCGTAAGCCTAAATCCATCTCTAAAAATTTCGTGATCATCGGCCATCACCACGGTGATGGTTTCGGCATGTACGGCTACGGATGGTGGCGCATTAAGCATTATGTACTGGTGTTTAAAGGTATGTCGAAAGCGTACTTGGTACCTTTGCCCGGAAAGCTTTCAAAATCAAACTCGCCATTCATGACGTCGGTACGGCTTTGCAAGTTAAGCAAACCTAAGCCACTCTTGGTATCGCCAATGCGGTTGTGGTCGAACCCCACGCCGTCGTCTTGTGTGGTAATTTGCAGCCGGTGGGGTTCCATTTTTATATGAATGCGCAGCGTTTTGGCTTGTGCATGTTTTATGGCGTTATGCACCACTTCTTGCACAATGCGGTATGCATTTACCTCAACGGTAGCCAAAAACCGTGCTGGGCTATTGTGTTCCAGTGTAATCTTGGTGGGGGTTGCCGGCCCAATTTTGGTAATAAAATCGGCCACGGCCGGCACCAAGCCCCTGCGAATCAACACATTAGGCAACAGATCGTTGCTAATCTCCCGCATTTTTTTTATAACGTCGTCAATGTGCAGACTAGTTTTTTTAATTAATGCGGATTCTGCGGCATCGCTACCGTCAATATTATTGATTTGAAGTTTTATGGCGCTCAGCAGGGGACCCACCTCGTCGTGCAGGTCGGCGGCTATGCGGCTGCGTTCGTTTTCTAGGGTGGTGATTTCGGCCTTTATTTTTGCTTGCGACAGCGAACGAAAGCGCTTTTGCTGCCGTAAAAGGGCAACAAAGAAATAGATCCCAATTGCCGTAAGGGCTCCAACGGCTATCAGAATAGCATTGTAAATTTCTTTTTCGTGGGTATCCATAGAGTGGCTAATGCAAAGGTAAAATACAGTAATTGCAAAAAGATACGCTGTGTGGTAGCCAAATTGAACTGAAAGCTGCGGCTAAAGCTTCCCAAAGGCATAAACACATCAATCAAAATTCTGAAGGTGTAGTACAACGTAAGGCTCAAACAAATCAGAAATTGGGCATTTCGGGCTAAGTTTTGTTTTTCAAGCGTCACCAATCGGCTTAAATTTTCAATGGACATGGTTACAATGGTAAGGGCAAAGCAAACCCTAAAAAGATTGGTACGGGCATGAATGCGGATGCCGCCAATTAAAAAGTGGTCGGCCACCCAAACCACCAGCAATATAGCAGCAAAGCCATATACAAAACCCCGCGGCCGCCGCAGCAAACCCCAGCCCCAAAACAAATACAAATACAGGCAACTAACCACCATCAGCGCAATGTTATAACTGGCAGTGCTGGTAATGTTTTGAAGATTGAGGTAAAATTTAAACAGCTCGCTGCAAACCGTAAAACAGCAAATCCAAACAAAAGGATGATAGCGGCGATCCATTTGGCGATAGCGCACCAAGCCAATGATAGCTGGTATTACAATGGTGAAACTCAGCAAAAAGCTTTGGATATAAGCCGACTTCATCTTACTATTTATGGAGAATTGCGGGTAGGCTAAAGATCGTTGGATGGGGGTGCATACGGCGGACACATTTGCCCTTCGTCCACAACCTGTTCCACATCTTGGGCTGCAAGGGCCGCAGATTTGCGTGATTTTGCCATTACGGCCGGTTTTTCGGCTACTTGAAAAATATTTTCCCCAGCAGCGTCAATGGCTAAAACCACAAGCGTAAACTTATTTTCGGCATTCAATGCCGGGTAAAAGCGCAGCCCCACACAGTTTGGCTGTGCAAGCAAATCGGCAAGGGCTTTTTTATTAATGGCAATGCTCTTGGGGAAAACCGGATCTTTTTCATCAAAATAAACGGCTGTTTTTTTGGGCTTCCCCAACTCGGCTTTCAGCCGCGAAAAATTGGCTACCATTTCCTTGGCAGAGGTTGCACTAATGCTGTGCTTTCGCTTTTGCAAATCTTTGAGCATCGCTTTTGTTTCGGTGGTTGGCTTTTTCATATGCGGTATGAATTTTTGATGTGGCAACTGCTTAAATAATCCAATGCATTTTGTGATAACCGATTCCCAAATAGCTATTTGTACTACCCTTGCGGAGTTACCAATAGACCATTAAAATTAGGGTTTATTGGTTTTGGGAGGCTATTTTATTTGAGGTATCCAATTTTTCGAAGGTAAATGCCATCGTTTACAATCGTTGCTTAGTTCATATGTTTATATTGACTGTAGTCTGCTTACAATGACGCCACAAAAAATTTGCGCTTTGCTAAGCTGCCTAGCTAAAATGCACCGAGCCTGGTGTAATGCCTGCGCTTTGTGGACGCCAATTAAACTTTGGCAAGTATAATGCTACACATGAATGTTTAAAAAACCAACCCGAGTTGGAGAAAATTTTAACTATTTTTTTAAAAAGATAGCTTTTACCACTAAATTAGCCCCTTCAAAGAAAACAAAAATATTTTATGAAAAATTTCTACACCAAACTAGCAGCTGCCAGCATGCTCTTAGGCGTTGCCCTTATGGGCTGCAATACAAGAAGCAGTAGTGTTGGCGAAAACGAAAACGACGGCGAAAACGAAAACTACGGTGGCCCCATGGAAAGGGCAGCGTTTGAATTTGAAAGAATAAAAGACCCTTCGCTTGGGTACGTGCCACAAGAAAGACTTTTTAATGCCATTGAATATACCGACGCCGTAAAAAGCATAATGCCCTACGGCACCGATGGCGTTACATCGGGCATTTGGCAAGAGCGCGGCCCCAGCTACGACAGCGTAGGCCCCTCTAATGGCAACGGGCGCGGCGGTAGCGGAAGCAGTAGAAACCTAGGGGGCACCCCATCGGGCCGCATAAGGGGCCTTTTGGTGGATAGAGCCGACCCCAGCGGCAACACCGTATTTACAGGAGGCGTTAACGGCGGATTGTGGAAGTGCACCAATTTCTTAAGCCTAATACCTAACTGGACGGCCCTTAACGACAATTTTGACAACCTTTCCGTTAGTTCTATTTGCCAAGACCCAACCAACAGCAGCATAATGTACTTTGCCACCGGCGAAGCCACCAGTAATGCAGACGCTGTATATGGGGGCGGCATTTGGAAAAGTGTGGACGGCGGCACCACTTGGACACGACTAATGGGCAGTTTGGGTTTTCAGCGCATTTTTAAAATAGTTTGCGATATGGCGGGAAACATTTACGTGGCCAACAGAAACACCAATTTAGCCGGGGGCGTAACCGGGCTTTATAGAAGCACCAATGGCGGAACAAGCTTTACCAATATTACACCTACCGTAAGTGCCTCCGGCAATATTTGTACCGATATTGAGATAAGCAGCACAGGCCGCTTGCACGTTAGCATGGGCTACACTACCAGCAGTGCCGGCGGTACCACCGCTTACCGATACACCGATGTTCCTTCTACAGTTACATCAGGTTCAGGCTGGAATTCAGGATCAGGCATTCCTACCACTGGCAACCGCATGGAGCTGGCTGTGCTAGGCGATACTGTGTATGCAGCGCCTACCAATAGCGCTAACAACGTTGTAACTACATACCGCTCTTGGGATGGTGGTGCCACATGGGATTTAAACAACACCGTCAATTATACAACAGGCGTTTCTAACTCACAGGGTTGGTATAATATTACCTTAGAAATAAACCCCGAAAACGCCGGACAATTTATTGTTGGCGGTTTAGATGCATTTAGATCGGTAGATACTGGCCGCACGGTTACAAAGCTTACCAGCTGGGTTAATACACCCCCTTATGTGCACGCCGATCACCACTATACACAGTGGTGGCGGGTTGGTGGGGAGCAACGGATTTTAATTGCTGGTGATGGTGGGTTGTTTCTTTCGAGAAATAATGGGGCTACATGGGAAGACAAAAACCGAAATCTCAACATCAAACAGTTTTATTCGGTAGCCATACACCCTACGTTAGACTATTATTTAGCGGGATCGCAGGACAACGGCAGTCACCAATTTTCCCAACCGGGGCTAAGCTATACCATTGAGGTAACCGGTGGCGATGGCTGTTTTGTAGATATCGATCAAAATGAACCCCAATTTCAGTTTACCAGTTTCGTTTTTAACCAATACCGCCGCAGCACCAACAACGGCAGCACATGGTCAAGCGTGAATTTGAGCCCTTCGACAGGCCTGTTTATAAACCCCATTGACTATGATGACGATGCTAATATTATGTACTGTAGCGACGCGGTGAGAGATGTGCCCAACAACCAACTTCGGCGTTGGAACAATCCAAAAACGGGTTCCTCAAGCACTGTTTTCCCAATTGTGGAAATGAGAAGAAGCTCAGCCAACAGCAATGTAACGGCCCTAACGGTATCGCCAAGCACGCCTAAAAGGCTGTTTATTGGCGGAAGTACGGGCCGGCTGCTGCGTTTGGAAAATGCCGACACCATTACTACTTCCACCGGTGCTACAGAGCAAGTAACGGACATTACGGGTGCCTCATTTCCCGTTGCCTACCTCAACTGCGTTGCTGTGGGATCAACCGACGATCATCTTGCTGCTATATTTACCAACTACGGCGTACAAAACATTTGGCACAGCAGCAATGGCGGCGTTAGCTGGACAGCCCTCGACAATAATTTGCCGGATATGCCCGTAAGGTGGGCCGTTTTTGACCCTAACGACAACGATAAACTGATAATTGGTACCGAAGCAGGCGTGTATGTTACCCGCGACATCAACGGAAGCAGCACCAACTGGGTACCGTCTCCCGGTTTTCCCACCTGCCGTGTAGATATGCTAAAGGTGCGCAAAAGCGATGGTTTGGTAGCAGCAGCTACCCATGGCCGTGGCCTGTGGACCAGCACAGTAGCTAAGATTTTACCCATTAAAAACCTGAACTTACAGGCTGTGCCGGCTGCCGATGGTATTGCTAACCTAACATGGACTACCTACGGCGAAACCAAAAATACACAATACACCGTTCAGTATAGCACAGATGCTGTTAGCTTCAGCAACGTTGGAACGCTACCTTACAACAAAAAAGCATACGCCCACAAGTTCCAAGCATCTATTGGCTATTACAGAATAATGGCTACAGAACCCGGCCAAGGGCCTGTGTTCTCCAATACGGTTTCCGTAAGAAATTTAGGCACGCTAAAAGGGATACAGCTCAAAATAGCACCTAACCCCGTAAGTGGCAGCAATGTCCAATTCATCATCAGCAATTCCGACGCAGGCTCCTACATCTGGAGCATTACCGACATGTCGGGGCGCATACTGCAAACCGGCAAAGGCATACTAGCAGCAGGTGGTAGCAGAAGCGAAAATGTACTGATGACTGCGTTGCCATCAGGCATGTATCGTATAAAACTTACACAGGGCAGCCAAACCATAACGTCGGCATTTATAAAACAATAAATGGCATTTAACCCCAATTGCAGGAGCAGTACCGTAAATGGTGCGGCTCCTTTTTTTTGGGATAAAACCAATAGCTTTACCACAATTGAGAAATACCACCGCCATGAAAAGTATAATGATCTCCATAACTTTACTATTAGCAGTAGCCTATGGCATACAGGCACAACGGCCGCACTATAACAAAACTTGCGCTTTTGTAAAAAACGAGAGTAGAGGTAATATTATGGCCGAGGAAAACGGCGAACCTTTGGACAATGGCAGAATAACCCGATACATTGTTTATGTAGAAACGGCCAGTGAAAACCCGCCGCCAATAAAACGCCTTATGGTAAATGGTAAAACCTTTGAAACAACCGCTACAAGAATAACCGAAAATCCGTTGAACGTTGGCGTGCGGCTTAACAATGACGCTAAAGTATGCATCACTACAGCAAAGGGCCGCTACCTGTGGATGCTCGATTGCACAAACACCATATCAAACGACACGCTTACAATTACACTCCAAAAGAAACTCACTAAAGGCCAGATAGTACTACTAAGCGAGGTTGGCGGAGAGAAATACTATGATGCTATATCAGCACCTATAGAGTTGCAACCCAATCTTTATATGTAGTGAATCTGTTTGAAATGACCTTTACACCCCAAAGCATCTCAAACATATAACCAACTAACCCTAATTCGAAATCCCACCGATATCATTCGCATTGAATTAGAACAGCCTTTCGAATTGAAAGTGCCAAACAAAATCGCAAGCCATAAGCCATAAAAAACCAAACCGAATCCTTTTTAAAAAACGAAAATTCCTTGTGCAAAAAAGCTAGAGCTGAAGAAATATAAATCTAATGTTTGTGGGCTTTTCCAGCTGTTCAGCTACAGTTTATGCCAAAATTAAAAGGCAAATCTGGTTGCGCAGGTGCTTAAAATAGACACCTAAAACTCAACCTAAGGAATAGATCGTTTTAGCTTGTCTAAATGCCGCATAAAAGGACTACCGTCAGAAGATGTAGGCAAATCCAAATTGATAACTTTGAAATAGACTTGTATTTACAGCCCAACCTTCATTATTCGATCCCTTACTATATCTAACGCCAAGGTTGCCAACATTAGCAGTTAACAGCCAATTCTTTTTTTCCCCAATGGCATAGTAAATACCAGGGGTTATACCGCCAAAAACGGTTGTTGAGATCGTCTTTACACTATTAGTACTATTCGTGTTTTTGAACTGAGAAAAGCCCAATC
>RDXD01000516.1 GCA_004292575.1 Bacteroidota bacterium | reverse complement strand
TGCGCCCCGCTGGACCTTTGACTTTAAAAATGGTGCAATAACTCAAGTATTTTTTACCCGGGCCGAAATACCGGCTGATGCCTACGGCGGTGCTAGCAGCAATTGGAAAACACCGGCTCAGTTAACGGTTTGCGACGACATCTTTGCTTTGCCACATGCCGACCCCAAATGGGCCACGCACGGCAATTTACTTGCCTGGAACACCAACAACAGAGGTGCCATTTGGAACAGTGCGTTGGAAAACATGTACAATCCCGCCAATACAGCTGAACAGACTAATTTTTTAACTACAAAAATTACCACCGCAGGCCCCGGCATCATTTTGCCCGTTAATGGCTCTACGAACTACGCACAAAACTCACTCGTGTTGTGGGGTAATCACACCAAAGAAGCAACGCCTCCTTACCTAACCAATTCGGGGTCACCTGTTTCGGGGCAAATAGCTACGCCATCAGATGTGGTCTCACAGTTTATGGGTCTGCCTGATGCTGCTATGCGCAATGGATCAGAGCAAATCTATTTGCCTGTAAGAGGTGGTTCATGGCTTTCTACCACAAAAATTATTACATGGGATGCCAGCCCGCCTGCTACCATGGTACCCGCTCAAAGCCCTGGGCCAGCTGTAGCTATTGCTTACGGTCGTGGCTTTGGCAATAACAACAATGGTTTGGTAATGGTAACCGGTGGCCACAACATTGCCGAAGAAGGTGGCACCGCAAGTGTTGCCGCCATAAGAGCGTTTTTTAATTTTTCGTTTGCTGCCATGCAAGATAAGCAGGTGCAACCCAGTATTGTTGGTGTACCTACTAACCTCACCATTGCCCCAGGGGTAGCCATCCCGCTGTCGGTTACGGTGCCGCCTCCGGCAAATATTGGTGATTATACCCGGGTGTGGAGTGCCTCTTGTGCGGGTACATTTAGCAGCACCAGCGCAGCCAGCGTCACTTTTACACCTGCTGCGGTGGTAGGTTCGGTGCCCTGTGTTATTACGGTGCGGCTAACCGATGGTTGCGGACGGCAAACGTTCAACTCTATACCTATTACAGTAGTTTGTGGCATTACTGTAAATACAACCCTAGTAGAGCCCTGCGGCGCAGGTAGTAACGGGTCTATAAGTTATACGGTAACTGGTGGAAGTGCTCCTTTTACCTACAGTTGGACCCGCACAGGTGGCGGCACGGGCAGCGGCACGGGCACAAACATTCCAGCCCTGGCAGCAGGCACCTATAGCATTACTGTTACGGCTGCCAATGGGTGTCAATCTACCATAAGCCGTACTCTAAATACCGCACCAGCCATTAATGTTACTGCCACCCCATCGCCTGTGCTTTGCAACGGTGGTTCTACGGGTGGTGTTTCCACTTCGGTTAGTGGCGGCACGCCTGGCTTTACCTATTTGTGGGCGGGTGGTGCCACTACGCCCAACCGCAGCGGACTGCCCGCAGGCAGCTATTCGGTAACCGTAACCGATAGCCGTGGCTGCACCGGTACGGCAACTGCCACGGTTACCCAGCCGGCTGTAATTAGTGCCACGCCCACCATAACCCCGGCCAACTGCCGAGGCGAGGCTAGCGGTACAATAACCCTTGCGGTGGCCGGCGGTACTGCCCCTTACACCTATTTATGGGCCGATGGTGCCACCACCCAAAACCGCACCGGTCTTGCCGCAGGTACCTACTCGGTTACCATTAGAGATTTTAATGGTTGCACACTGGCGGTAAGCAGCCTCACGGTTACCCAACCTGCGGCGTCACTTTCGTTAACTACATCAGTAACAAATATTACCTGTAATGGCCTCAACAATGGCTCGGCTACTGTAACACCTACGGGCGGTACTGCAGCTTACGGCTACAACTGGAATGGCACACCTAACGGCGATGGCACGGCTACCATTACAGGCCTTGCTGCCGGAAGCTACCCGGTAACCGTAACCGATGCACGGGGTTGCACCGCTGTAGCCACGGCCACCATTACTGAAACATCGCCGATTACCGTAAGTGCTGCCTTTGTGCGGCCTACCTGCCCGCCCGGCACTGTTACGCTGGGTAACAATGGTAGCATAACCCTAACCGTAAATGGCGGCACGGGTATGCGTACTTACGCATGGACGGCTAGCAACGGCGGCATTATACCCTCGGGGCAGGCCACCAACCAAAACCTT
Organism: Bacteroidota bacterium; assembly: GCA_004292575.1. Classification (GTDB taxonomy): domain Bacteria; phylum Bacteroidota; class Bacteroidia; order Chitinophagales; family Chitinophagaceae; genus Phnomibacter. The sequence goes on along the minus strand of RDXD01000516.1, from coordinate 6,961 downwards.
ACTTTGCTGGTAGCCGGAACTTATAGCGTTACCATTACTGATGCCAACGGTTGCACCGCCACTACCAGCGTTACACTTACCAATATCAATCCCAACCCGGTGGCACCTTCGGTTATTAAACCTAATTAATAAGCTCTAGTATTATGAAAAAAAATCAATTATACACAGCTAACTACAAAGCTGGTTTTAGCAAAAAAATATCAGTAGCTGCAAAATTCTTGGCTTTTCTGGGATTATTTGTTGGCGCTTTGTACAATAATAATTTAGCCGCCCAAATAACGGTTGTAAATTCGCAAACAGCCGTCGGTACCAATAATGTTGTTATTACAAGGCCAACAGGCTTACAGGTTGGTGACCTTATGATTGTAAATTTGCAATACACCCCCAACAACACACTTACCTATCCTTCCGGCTGGACAGAAAGGGTAACTTATGAGGGTGGGAGTGGAAGTACAAGAGCAAGAATTGCTTATAAAGTAGCTATTGCTGCCGATGTTTCTGCTACCAATTACACCTTTTCAGTTGCTTCTGGTGTGCGCATTGCAGGTGGCATTAGCGCTTTTAGAGGCGTAAACACGGCCACCGATGGTGGTATAAACGTTTTGGGTACCGAAGTTTTTGCAAATAATTCCACCACCACAATTCAGCCTCCCGCAATAACAACCACGGCTGCAAATAGCATGGTCCTGTTTTTCTCACAATTGCGTTTGCAAAACCTTAGTTTCAATGCCGACTGGAAACTTGGGGGTGCTTCCGGCACTGCTATGAACCAACTTTATGTTCAAAATGCCCCTAATAATACAGATGGTTGCGGAGTTAGCGGTGCTTTTTTTATTCGCCCTACAACTGGTTCAACAGGTGCCGGATATCAAACAACAGCTAGTGGCGACGGAAGGCGAGCCGGTATTTTGATGGCATTAACACCAATACCTGCCTCATCAGCCCTAGCGGGTGTAAGTATTCCCTCTAATTCATTTTGTGCTGGAACTACAAAGCAACCTTTACATGCATTTAGCTTGGCGCAAACCGTAGGCAATGGTAGCCTAAGTGAAGTATCTTTTAGCACAACAGGCACCTATTTAGCTAATGAGGTCGTTAACTTTAAATTGTGGACAAATACAACAAATAATCTTACTTCTGCTGTTCAGTTGGGTTCAACCCTTACAACATCACTCGGTTCTGGAACGCATACATTTTCTGGTTTTACGCAAACACTAACAGTTAATGATACAAGATTTTTTTGGATAACTACGGATGCTGGTTTTCCTACTTCTAATAAAACTATTGGGGTAAGTGCCATTACCACAGCCAACCTAACAATTTCAGGCAGCAAAACAGGTGGCCCCACAACTGCTACCTCACGCACATTAAATTCTACTGCTATTATCTCAGGTGCCATTTCTCCAGTTACAATACCTGGCGGTAATAATGGCGCTATAGATGTAAGCCTAACAGGCGGAACTCCTTCATTTTCATATAGCTGGAGCAATGGTGCTGCTTCACAAGATATTTCAAATCTTACTGCTGGCAACTATACACTTACTTTGACAGATGGTAACAATTGTGCTATTGCTAGAACATTTATTGTGGGCACTAATTTGGTATATAAGCAATTATATCTTTCTGACCCCTCTCAGTCCTTAGATAGGGTTAGTCCAATAAACACTTTTGACAATACGACAGCAAGTTCTTCGGTGTTTTCTACCATTTCATCAGGTAGCGTAACCATCACAAGCTCTAAGGTATCTCAAAATTATCAATCTCAGCCTACTAGAAATTTTGGAAATACAACAGTAGCCCGGGTTGAGGCTGAAAATAATTTTTTAAGCCGAACCTTTATTCAATTTGATTTATCAAACATTCCATCAGGCGCAACTATCACTTCTGCTCAATTGAAATTAGTGCATACGAATGTTGCAAGCTGCGATAATTTTGTTGGTAGTGGGGCAGCTTTTACAACTAATGTTCAACGTGTAACCAGAGAGTGGGATGAAGGTGATCAGTGTAACGCAACTACCACTAATAGTTTAAGTTGGAATACTGCTGGATCAACCAACTGGTCCGATCCAGGCGGTGATTTCCACCCTACCATTTATGCCAGTTGGGTTGGAGGAAATGCAGATGCTGAGGGTACTGAGTATCTAATGAATATAACAACTTTGGTAAACGAATGGCGTAACCTTACACATCCTAATTATGGGTTGGGTTTGGTATCACCTAGTTTAGGAGCTGGTGGCCGTTGGTACAATATTTTTGCTGATGAGGCGTCTGTAGAGGCAAACCGGCCTCAACTGATTGTAAGCTATACACTTCCATCTAGTACCACTACTTCATTTACCCAAAGCCCGGCACTCGCCTCTCCGTTAACCATTAAAGCTGGCAACCCCATTAGCATAACTAATTATGTAACGGTTACTGGTGGAAGCATGCCATCTAATCCATCTATAACAGCTACTTTAAGGTATGGCTCAACTACTATCGCTACGCTTACAAATCCAACTTACAACAGTAGTACCGGCACACTTACCTGGACTACAACGCTGGGTAGTGACGTTACAGTTCCCGCCGGGCAAGCCATTAGCCTAGATATTACTACAGCCCAAAGCGGTGTAGCGTTTATCATTGATTACGATAGCCAAGCCAAGCCTTCACTTATTGATTTACCGGTATCCAGTTATATCAATATAGCATCATTAGATTTTTACAATGCGGCAAATCCCGGTGGCTCTATAATTACTTCTGCTAATGGTGCCAGTACCGTCTATCTTCGTTCAAACGTTACAGATCCATTTGGCTTTGCAGATATCACCGGAATGGATATTTCTATAACAGCACCCGGTGGCGCAGTTAGCAGTGTTACCGGTACATCCGTAGCTGGTTCAGGTGCCAACCGCACCTATGAGTATGCATGGACGACTCCAACAATTGGCGGAGCTTACACTATAAATGCAATTGCTAAAGAAGGCTTTGAAAATTCAGTTATAGCATCAAGACAGACTATTTTTAATATTTGTGATCCTGCATTAGGGGGGAATGTAAGTACCCAAACCAATATTTTGTGTTTTGGCCAATCATCCGGTTCATTTACAGTTACCGGTTCTGGTGGTACACCACCTTACCAATATAGTCTTAATAGTGGTGCATTTAGTACTACAAATACCTTCACAGGTCGCCCTGCGGGTTCATATACCGTTGCAGTACGCGACGCTAATAATTGTACTAGTAGCAGCACAGTAAATATTACGCTTTCCCAGCCAGCTGCGGCAGTTACTGTTACTCCAAGTATAACGCAGCCTACGTGTCTTGCTTTTGGCAGCATAAGCCTGGTAGCAGCAGGAGGCACGGCGCCCTATACTTACGATTGGGCCGATGTTTCCGGCACCAATAACCCTATGAATCGTACGGGTCTTGCTGCCGGTACGTACACGGTAGTGGTTACCGATGCCAATGGTTGTACAGTATCATCGGGTAGTATTACATTAGACCCACCCGTTGGCTGTGCACCTATCACAATTTGCACCAATAGCAGTTCTCCCAGTGTATTCTCGGTAGATCCCGATCCTTCAATAACCAATTATACTTGGACCATTACACCTGCCGGAGCCGTAATTACGGGTCAGGGTACCAATCAAATTTCAGTAAATTGGAGCGGCGTTACCACTGCCGGTGTTTTTCAGGTTTGTGTAGCAGCAGCCAATGCCTGCGGTACTACGGCCTCTTTGTGTCAAAATGTAAATGTGGTACTACCACCGGTACCGGTAGTAAGTGCCGGTCCGGCCTGCATGGGCCAAAATGTTCAGTTGCTTGCCAGTGGTGGTAGTAGCTACGTGTGGTCGGGTCCCGGCGGTTTTGCATCATCGGTTGCCAACCCCATTTTAGCAAATGCTTCCTCCTCAAACAACGGTACTTACTCGGTACTTATAACCAATGCAGCCGGCTGTAGTGCTACCGGCACGGTAAGTGTTACAGTAACTTCGCCGCCGGTTTTATCTGCAGCAGTTACCAACAGTACTGCATGTGCTTCTACTTCTGGTGCGGTTAACCTTACCGTTACCCCGGCTGGCACCTATTCCTATGTATGGAACAATGGCGCTTCCAATTTTTCAACCAATGAAGATGTGACCGGATTGGTACAGGGCAATTACCACGTATTGGTAACTAATACTACCAGTGGCTGTACAGCCCCAGCCACCTATTCGGTTAACGCTGTTCCCGGCCCAATGCCTACGGGTATCCCCGTAAACATTGCTTGCTTCGGCACCAATGCTGGTGCTATTAATAGCATTGGGGTTATGGGAGGCACTGCGCCTTATGCTTTCTCGTGGACAGGTCCCAATGGGTTTACTTCCGCTTCTACCGGAACAAGCCTTACCGGCCTTGCCGCCGGTACCTACAACCTTACCGTAATCGATAATTCCGGTTGTACAGGTTTCTTTACAACCACCATTACACAAGCATCGGCCATAAATATCAACTTCTCCCAAACCAATGTGAGTTGTTTTGGACAAGCTACCGGTAGCATTAGCGTTGGTGCAGCAGGCGGTACAGGCACATATAGCTACGGCTGGTTGCGCAATGGTAGCCCTTTTGGTACCAACTCAGCAACCCTTGGTAGCCTTACCGCTGCCACCTACCAGGTTACTGTTAGTGATGGCAATGGTTGTACCGCTTCGCAAATCATTGAAATAACCCAACCTGCGGCAGCACTTGGAGCTGTTACCTCCATAACCAATGTAGGTTGTTTTGGTGGTACTAATGGTCAGGTGGTGTTGTCGCCCACCGGTGGCACTGCACCATATACATTTGCATGGACGGGGCCATCGGGCTTTACGGCCGCCTCAAAAGATATCAGCGGCCGTGCTGCCGGCACTTATGAGGTAACCATTACCGATGCCCGAGGATGTACGTTTGTTGTTAGCGGTATTATTATTACCCAATCTTCGGCCATAACCTTAGCAACGGTTACCAATACACCTGTAAGTTGTTTTGGTGGGAGCAATGGGGTTATTGAAGTGCTTCCTTCGGGGGGTACGGCACCTTTTGGTTATCAATGGAGCAATGGTGGCAATACAGCAAGAATAACAGGTCTTCTTGCGGGTAGTTACACCGTAACAGTTACCGATGCGTTTGGTTGCCAGCCTGCATTTGCTCCAGCCATCGTTGTAGGGCAGCCAGCCGCAGCCCTCACGGTTACTGCCACGCCCGCTGCAGTTAGCTGCTTTGGTGGCACCAATGGTGGTGTAACTACAGTAGTAAGTGGCGGCACTACCGATTATGCTTATTTTTGGAGTAATAATGCGGCCACACCAAACCTAAGCAACGTGGTTGCCGGTAATTATCAGGTTACTGTAACCGACAACAATGGCTGTACAGCCATTGCCACGGCCACAGTTGGTAGTCCCGCGGATATTGAACTGAGTGCTGTAATCACCGATGTACTATGCAACGGAGCCACCACCGGTACCATTACGCTTAGTGTAACCGGCGGTACGCCAAACTTCTCTTACAACTGGGGTGGCGGTATAATGTTACAAAACCGCACCGACCTGGGAGCAGGCACGTATGAAGTTACTGTTACCGACGGCAATGGCTGTACCGACACCAAGGCTTATACCATTACCGAAGCAAGTTTACTGGCGGCCAGCTTCGTAAATACCAATATCTCTTGCAATGGTGGCAGCAATGGTGCCATCAACCTTTCGGTGAGCGGCGGCGTAGGCCCTTACACTTACCTGTGGAGCAATGGTGCTAATACAGAAGACCTTATTGGCTTAGCGGCAGGTCCATATTCAGTAACCGTTACCGATGCCAACAATTGCTCTGCGGTATTCACTGCACCCGACGTTATTCACCCAGCCGTATTAACGCTGAGCGTAGTAGCCGATAAAGCCACCGATTGCTTTGGTGGTACTGATGGCGGAGCTACTGCTACCCCAACGGGCGGTACCGCACCTTACACGTACCAGTGGAGCGATGGCGGAAGTGGTGCAGCGCGTATCGATTTAGCCGCGGGTGACTATACGGTAACCGTAACCGATGTTAATGGTTGTACCGCTCAAAATACGGTAATCATTAGTCAGCCAACCGAGCTGGAATTGTTTGCGGAAGTGACCAATAACAACGGTTGTGGTCAATCGGCAAGCGGTGCAATCGTATTAACTGTGCAGGGTGGCACTACTGCCTATTCTTATGCATGGTCACGCACCGGCGGAGGTTTCAGCAGCAGCTTTAAAGACATTTCCGGCTTGTCGGCAGGTACTTATACCGTTACTGTTACCGATGGTAATGGTTGTGCCAGGCAGTTGACATCGGTGGTTGGTACTGAGGTTTCAACGCTTTCGGCGTCTATCAGTAAAACGGATATCACCTGTCTTGGGTTCCCTAACAATACAAATGGCACAGCTTCTGTAGTGGCCATTAACGGCACGTTGCCTTATGCTTATGATTGGACAGGTACACCTATTGGCGATGGCACTGCATCTATTTCTAGCCTAGCGGCTGGTACGTACAGTGTAACCATCACCGATGCCGGTGGCTGTACGTTCACCACCTCCGTTACGGTTGATAATTCCGTAGCTTGTGTATTGCCCGTGGCTGTGGATGATGTTTTAAGCCGGTGTTCGGGCGACGCTATAACCGGCACCGTAGCTACCAATGATAACATCAATGGTTTGCCGCTCAGTCAAATGACGTTTATCAACCGCGGCGTGCCATCTCAAAGTCAGGGAGAGCTTGAATGGAGCAATACGTTTAATGGTAGCTATATCTTTACCCCCAACCCAACCTTTAGTGGTACGGTAACCATACCTTATACCGTAGAAGACCAGTTTGGTCTTTCAGCCACCGGTAATCTCATTATCACCATCAGCCGTCTCGATTTAAGCCTTGCTGCTGCCACGGTGGTAGATGCCACCTGTTCTACACAGGGTTCCATTACGATACCCGAACCCACCAGCGGCAC
>RDXD01000515.1 GCA_004292575.1 Bacteroidota bacterium | reverse complement strand
GTTAGTTGTTAAGGGTTTTGAACGGTCAGCTTTTCGAAATAGGAAAACAAATGATGCCTTTAATTTGAATTTTCGCTTTCGCACGCTTTAGTGGCGCAACTTTGCACTTCTAAAAAATAATAATCACTAAATCTTTTTTATGTATCCAGCCGATATTGTGGAGCCGATGAAGGCAGAGCTTACCGAATATGGTTTTGAGGAGTTGTTGACTTCGGAAGCCGTAGAAGACCAACTGAAAAAAAGTGGCACTACGCTAGTTATGATAAACAGCGTTTGCGGCTGTAGTGCCGGCACCGCTCGTCCGGGGGCAGTTATGGCGGTTCTGAACGCCGAAAAGAAGCCAGACTATTTCACCACAGTTTTTGCGGGTTTCGATGTGGAGGCGGTAAGTCAGGTGCGTAAACACCTTATGCCGTACCCGCCGTCTAGCCCAGCCATTGCCCTGTTTAAAGATGGCGAACTGGTGCATATGGTTGAGCGGCACCAAATTGAGGGCCGCCCTGCACAGGTTATTGCCAAAAATTTGATGGGCGCATTTGAGTCGCATTGCTAATGCTTGCTTGCAAATATGCTAAACTAAAGGTGCCGCTACACAGCTGCACCTTTTTGTTTTAGTTACACTTCCGCTTGTTTCTGTCCTTGGTGTCAATCAATTTGAAGGCTTTATTAACAGCGTCTATCACAATTGCTTGTTTCTCCGGGCGAGGCTTCTAAGTTGTTTAAAACTTAAATCATAAATGGGATACTGTTTGGTGTTTGGTAAGCTGTAGTGCCACCACTCCGTACCCAATGCTTTGAAGCCGGCCTCTTCCATGGTTTTTCTCAATAGCTCGCGGTGGGCAATTACACTGTCGGGCAGGGCCGAAAAGCCGTGGTGTGCCGTGTCGCTAAAGTTGTCGAACTGGGTGGGCATGGTTACTACCGCGCCGGTGCTGGCGTATGTAAGCGTAAGGTCAACGGCGGCTCCGCGGTTGTGGCCGCTGCCCGAGGCTGGGTTGGCGGCATATCGGTCGTCGGGAACAATGGTCCACATTTTTTGTGTAACTGCGTAAGGCCGATACGCATCAAAGATCAACAGATTGTAGCCCTTTGCAAGCAAGCTTTTTTGAGCAACCGCCAGTTTTTGTGCGGCTTCCACATTTAGGTAAAGAATTGGTTTTTTATACAATATTTTTTGGGTAAAATTGTCTGTTCGCGCATAATAAAGGTTGCTTTGGAAGGGGAGTAGAGCCGAATTTAACGACACCAGTTTACTGGCCGCATCGGCTTTTACCTGTTGCTTATAGGTTTTCTTCCATGCAATAACCAACAAGCCATAGTTGTTTTTCGGTAGCTGTTTTAGGCTAGGAGCGCAGGCCATAGGAGCGGCAAGGAGCAGAAAAAGGGTTTTATTTAATGACAATTTGGCGGGTTTTAGCATATTTGAAGCCAATGTGGCTCATTTTAACAGTATTTTCATTTCACCAGTGGTTTGGTTTGGTTACTTTTGCACTGATTTTTGATTAATAGACACACGCACACATCGGGGAATATTTCCCAACATCATCTTTGGCAATATTTTGTCGTTGATTTTGGAACCATAAAAATAAGGCCAAGCCAGCAGATAATCTTTGTAGGCTTTTGGGTCACGTAAGGAGGTACAAAATGCGATTCAACACAAAGCACACGCTCAGGTACTTGGTTTTTGCAGCGGTGGGTTCACTCGGTACTTTAGCAGTACAATCCCGCGACGTAAAAACTTCAACTGAGCAAAAAACGGGCATAGCCAGTTGGTACGGTCCCCGCTTTCACGGTAGAAAGACCGCCAATGGCGAAATTTTCGACCAAAAAAAGCTTACTTGTGCCAGCAACCAATTTCCACTCGGTACTTGGCTAAGGGTTACAAACCTCAGAACCAACAAATCAGTTATTGTAAAGGTAAATGACCGCATGAGCAGAAGGGTAAACCGCGTTGTAGATTTAAGTAAAGCGGCCGGCGACTTAATTGGCATCGACAAAACCGGGATAAGCAAGGTGAGCGTCGTAAATTTGGGTAAAAAATTTACGGCTAGCTAAGGCATTGACAAATCATTGTTGCTTGGTTTTTAGCCGCCTGCGCTCCTCGATTGTTCGTTAGAATCCAGTCTTTACGCTATTTTAGCTGTTAAGAAAAGTTAATATCCGTTTTAATATTGCAGGTCCTTATTTTTGCAGCTACCAAAATATATACTTCAATGATGAAACTTTCGTTGTTAACCCTCTTGGCTTTTGTAGCATTGGGCAGCGCCGCACAAGAGGCCGATTATAAAAAGAAACCTACGCTCTTGCTCACTTTCGGGGCCCAAGACTTCAAAACAGCCCAACTCATTCGCAGCAATACGCTCTCTTCGGTTCTGAGCAACAAGCAGTGGTCTGGTATTACCGAAATGGACCCGTCGTTTGGTGTAACCTTTATCAATGGCCTCTCACAAAACCTAGACTATTCTGTTAACCTTTCTGGTGCAAGCATTAACTATCCTTACAGAGACAAAAACAGACTTGCAGGAAGCGATGCATTTCTATTTGAAACCGATGCGTCATTGCATGCCAAGCTGCTTAGCGACAAGTATATAATGGTGCCTTATTTGAGTGCTGGTATTGGTTGTTCCATTTACAAGAGCTTTTGGGATGCATTTGTTCCTGTTGGTTTGGGCTTGCAGTTTAAATTGGGCCCCGATAACTTTATTACTACCAATGCTCAATATCGTGTGCCCATTACGCAGCGGGCCAATTATCACTTCTTCTACAATATTGGCTTTGGCATGACTTTGGGTAAAAAGTAGTTCAAGTTTACTTTTACCAAGCAGAGTTCCTTGTTGTATCATGGCAGCTCGATAATCTCCTTTAGCCTATAGTTCAATCTTTCCCAATTTCATTTGGTTGGGGAGCGTTGGCAATCATTTTTTATAAAAAACCGCTTTTTCAACAAAGGCGGTTTTTGTAGTTTTATACCCTTACTATTTTGTGTTAATCCTCAAGCCATTTGTTCTGCTGCGTTGCTTTCCGGTAAAGTTAGAACAAGCCATGTTTTTAAAACTTTTGCATTAGGGCCGATAAAAGTACAATTCAGCGTATTTTTGACCGTCTTAAGTTCAAACACTAAAATATGAGAGTTACAACCTGGTTGGTCGTTGGTACACTTTTTTTAACGGCCTGCGGAAAAAAAGATACGCCCGTTGCCGATCCCTTTGACCCTGCCATAGCTAAGGTGCTGCGGGCCGAGGCTTATGGTACATTGCCGCGTCAAGTCATGGATTTGTATTTGCCGGCTTCCCGGGGTAGTTCTACAAAGCTGCTCATATTATTGCATGGTGGCTTCTGGAGTTCGGGCGACAAAGCCGATCTTGACAACTTTATTCCGTTGCTGCAAGCGCAATATCCCCAGCTGGCCATTGCCAACATAAACTACCGCCTGGCCAATATTGCCGAAGCCAATACGCAGCACCCGGCTCAAATGGCCGATATTAAAACGCTGCTAGATTATTGCGATAAAAACTTTGCGAAATGGCATATCACCAACAACTACAGTTTAATAGGTGTAAGTAGCGGCGGCCACCTTTCTCTGTTGTATGCCTATGCTTACGATTCGCCGCGGCGACTAAAAACCGTTGCAGGTGTTGTGGCGCCGGCCAACTTTGCTGACCCATTGTACACCAGCAACGGCCTTTTCCAAAATATAGCAGTTAATTTTTTAGGTAAATCGTGGCTGCAAGATAGTGTGCTGCACAAGGCGGCAAGTCCCAGCCTGGTGGTTTCCGCTGGTGCCATTCCTACTTTTCTGGCTTATGCCGGCGCCGATGCATTGGTTCCCGTTAGCAATGCCACCGCCATGCGCAATGCGCTTTCCGCCAGAGGCGTAGTACATCAATACCACTTTTATCCCTCCGATGGCCATGAACTTAGCCCGGCAACCATTGCAGATTTGCTAACCAAGCATGTGGCTTTTTTAAAGCTTTACCACTAAGTTGATTCCGTATAAATTGCCAAGCCAGGTGATGGTGGTGGAAAACAGTTGGCGTGCTAAAGCTGCGGCGCGCTTTATGAAGAGCCAAAGCGTTGCCATTGTTTTTGGAAGCCGCATTTGCATTTCGGGCATTTCAAAAGCGGAGTTTTTGCAGCACCATGGTTGGGTTAGGCACGAGCTGAAGCATGTGGAGCAATATCAGCGCTATGGGTTTTGGGGCTTCATATTTCGGTATCTATGGCAATGGTTGCGCCATGGTTATCACGCCAATAAGTACGAAGTGGAGGCCAGAGCGGCGGAAAAATAGTTGTCTTGAGGTTGACCCACAGCGTCATCTCAACCACTCCACCGCACCGTGTTCAAAAGCCCACTCATCGTGTTCGCCTGCTACCAAAACCCCCTGCAAGGTTACCCGTTTAATTAAACAGGGAATTACGACATTGTCTTTTTTGAGGCGCTGTATGGTGTTTATGCCGTACAGGTGTTGATTGTATTCGGTCACAATGTCATTAGAGTCGGGGCCAAAAATGCGTTCCCATTGTTTTTGGGCAAAGGTGCACCAGTGTACTGCCAGCTGCTCTGGGCTAAACGACTGGCCAGTTAACATTTGTGCCGAAGTAGCCCATGGCAAATTTGGGCCAAATTTAGTTTGATTCACGTTTAGGCCTAGGCCAACCACACTCCATCTCCAGGTGGCCGCTTGAATGATGTTTTCAATGAGGATGCCTGCTATTTTCTTGCTGCCCACATAAATATCATTGGGCCACTTTATGGAAACGGCTTGGTTAATGTGATTGGCCACCAGCTGGCGGGTTGCAAGGGCCATGGCTGCACTCAGTTTAAACTGGTGCGTCTTAGCTAGGTCTTGAGTGCGCAATACGGCGCTTAATGCCAAATTGTCGTTTGGGTTGCCGTGCCACTGCTTGCCGCGTTGGCCCCGGCCCGCAGTTTGGTGTGTAGTAAAGAAAACGGTGCCATGTTCGGCCATTCGGGCATGAATTTGCCGCATGGCATGTAAGTTGGTACTGTCAATACTGGGTAAGGAATGGAACTCACAACCAATAGGGCTTGCAATCATACCAGCAAGATTAGTTATTTTTGACCCCAATCGGCGCAATTACCAGTCGGCAGACTTTTTTTAAAACTAATACAACACCTTTGAATCAACTGAAATCGCTTCCCGCACGTGATAAAGCTGCAACGCGTATCACCAGAAACTCAAAACTATTCAAAACCATCATCAATGCCATTTTAGAGCGCAAAGGTGAAAATATCATATCCTTAGACCTGCGAAAGATACCCGAAGCCATCTCGGATTTTTTTATTGTGTGTGAAGCCACCACCAATACGCAAGTAAAGGCCATAGCAGATGCCGTACAGGATGACGTAAAAGCCGTGCTTAATGAGTTACCATTTAAATCCGAAGGTTACGACCATGCCAAATGGATTCTGGTAGATTTTGTGAATGTAATTGTGCATGTGATGCAGCCTGAAACCCGTAGGTTTTACAAACTAGAGGACATGTGGAGTGATGCGCCGTTGGCAGAGCACACCGATCCCCAAACCCCAAAAAAATCTTAGACGAGTCACTGTTTTGCGCTGTGGAGGTAGTCGAAACAGCTTTTTTGTGATTTTTTTGTCTATACCAACATCAACTTTTCTATTGCAAAAACATTATTCTAAATAGTTAATTTTTTTTAACACTACTATGTTACCAGAAGAACAACAACAAAATAAAGAACCAAAACGCAACAATCCATTTCAAATGGGCGGCGATAAGGGAAATCGAAAGCCTCCCCGCTTTAGTATCTATTGGATTTATGGCGCCATCGCCATCGTGCTAATTGCAGCCAACTATCTCAATACCGGTAGTAGTGCCATTACTATTTCTGAAAAGGACTTCAAAGAGCGCATGTACTTGGCGGGCGACGTAGAGCGCATTGAGCAAATAACCAACAAGCGTTTGGTTCGTATTTATATCAAAAAGGATAGCCTTGTCAGCAAAAACTATTATAAAGAGCTGGCCAAAAAGAAGTCAATTCCTAAAATTAGCGAGACCGGACCGCAATTCGAGTTTCAGATAACCGACTGGGAAAGCTTAAACCGCAGCCTGACTGAGTTTCAAAAGCAAAACAATTTACCTGAGTTAAATACGCGGGTAGATTTGGAAGGCGAAATGTGGGGCCCCCTGTTGAGTACGCTAGTAACAGTTGGAATTTTTGTACTGTTATTTGTTGTAATGATGCGCAAAATGGGTGGAGGCGGTGGCGCCGGTGGCCCTGGGGGCATATTCAACATTGGTAAGAGTCGTGCTCAACTGTTTGATAAAGACTTAAAGGTAAACCAAACCTTTGCCGATGTGGCGGGCTTAGACGAAGCCAAAGTGGAGGTGATGGAAATAGTAGATTTTCTTAAAAACCCCAAAAAGTACACAGCGCTGGGCGGTAAAATTCCTAAAGGCGCCCTATTGATTGGTCCCCCTGGAACCGGCAAAACTTTATTGGCGAAGGCCATGGCCGGAGAAGCCAAAGTGCCATTTTTTAGCCTAAGTGGTAGCGATTTTGTGGAAATGTTTGTAGGTGTTGGCGCCAGCCGTGTGCGGGATTTGTTTAAGCAAGCCCGCGAAAAGGCCCCCTGTATTATTTTTATTGACGAAATTGACGCCATTGGTCGTGCACGTGGTCGCAATGCCATGATGAGCAACGATGAAAGGGAGAACACCCTAAATCAATTGTTGGTGGAAATGGATGGCTTTGGCGGCGATACCGGTATTATTATTTTAGCGGCTACCAACCGACCCGACGTGTTGGACAGCGCCTTGCTGCGCCCAGGCCGTTTTGATAGGCAAATTAGTATTGACAGGCCAGATGTAAAGGGCCGCGAGCACATCTTTAAAGTGCATCTAAAGCCAATTAAGGTGTCGCAGAGTTTGGATATACACAAGCTTGCCGAGCAAACACCAGGTTTTGCCGGCGCGGATATAGCCAACATTTGCAACGAAGCCGCCCTAATAGCAGCCCGAAATGGCAAAGACGGTGTGGATATGCAAGATTTTCAAGATGCCATTGACCGCGTAATTGGTGGCTTGGAAAAGAAAAACAAAATTATTAGCCCGGAGGAAAAGGAGATTATTGCGTATCACGAAGCTGGCCACGCCATCTGTGGATGGTATCTTGAGCATGCTTACCCGCTGCTGAAGGTTACCATTGTGCCGCGTGGCACTGCGGCTTTAGGTTATGCCCAATACACCCCTAAGGAGCAGTACTTATACAATACCGACCAGTTAGGCGACCAAATTTGTATGACGCTGGGTGGCCGTGCAGCCGAAGAAATCTTCTTTGGAAAAATAAGCACCGGCGCTAGTAACGATTTGCAGCAGGTTACCCGCACAGCGTACGGCATGGTGACGGTTTACGGCATGAATGATAAGGTGGGTAACGTGAGTTACTTTGACCCAAATGCAGACCAAACCTTTACCAAGCCCTACAGCGAAGAAACCGGAAAGATTATTGACGAGGAAGTAAGAAAAATTATTGGGTTGGCATATTTGCGTACCAAGGCGTTGCTGCAAGAGAAGAAAAGCGATGTAGAAAAGTTGGCCAAAGAGCTTCTTGAAAAAGAAGTGCTTTTCCAAAGCGATGTGGAATTGCTTATCGGAAAACGTCCCTTTGAAGACAAGCGCCCTGTGCACATCAGCGAGGAATATCCAGCAACGGTAGTGGCCCCGCCTGCGGCAAATGGTGCCGATACCAACGGTCAGGCCTTGAACGACGAAAAAACCGAGGCTGTAGCCGAAGCATAAAGTATTAACAGCAAGAAAGCAGGCTTAGAATCTGCTTTCTTGTGTTTTTTTACGGCTACTATTATCTAAGGAACTGCGTGGAAATCAATTCAATCCTTCTATCTCATGTCGAGCAATGTCCGATTGCAGATACTAAAAAAAATAAACTTTGCTTTACTGCAAAGCACACCGCGGCCTTTTGTTCCTGATGAAAGCGGGACCGAAACATATGTTCGCAACGACGCCGAGTTGGATTTGCTTTTTGCCGAAACTTTTACACGGCTGCAAGGTAATTTTTCTTATTGCCTAAATACTGCTGAAATGGTGCATCAAATGACACAGTTGGCAACGCACAAAGCTTGGGACAAGTGGTTTTGCGGCAGTAAAGAGTTGCGTCTAAAAATGGAGCAGCTTGGTTGGCAATTGCCATGGCACAACGATTTGGCCAGTTGCAACGTGGCCATTACGGGTTGTGAGTCCTTGGTGGCCCGCACGGGTAGCATGGTACTCAGCAGTGCGGCATCAAGCGGCAGAACCGCGAGTGTGTACGCGCCGGCGCATATTTGTGTGGCATACAGTCACCAGTTGGTTTACGATATTAGCGACGCCCTTTCACTGCTACAGCAAAAGTACCCGGGTCCAAAAATGCCATCGCTTATTAGCTTTGCCAGTGGTCCCAGCCGTACGGCCGACATTGAGAAAACACTGGTGACAGGCGTTCACGGCCCTAAAGAAGTGTTTTGTTTCCTCATAGATGCTTAAATCGAAGCCTTTTAAAGGTTTAGCGTTTATTTTACAATCTTTAGCAGCTACATTGCATCACCAACTGTTACAGGCCATGCAGAATCATTCATCGTACCATTTGTTCGTTTACGGCTCGTTGCGTCAGGGTTTTCATCATCCGGCATATCAATACATTAGCAAGTATTTTAACTTAGTAGGGCATGCCACCACCGCAGGGGTGCTGTACGATTTGGGGGAGTATCCGGCAGCCAAGTCAAGCAACCTACAGTCCGATGTGTTGCACGGCGAACTTTACGCCATAAAAAATGTGGCCGAATTAGACTGGGCTTTGGCCCAATTGGACGATTATGAGGGTTTAAATCCCGAAGATGGTCCTGCCTTGTTTTGCCGCCAACTTTGCACGGTAAGCGTA
>RDXD01000514.1 GCA_004292575.1 Bacteroidota bacterium | reverse complement strand
AGGCTGCGAAAAGGGAATGGATTCCTCAAGCCAAATGGGCGGTACTGTAGGCACGGGCGGAAGCTTGGCGCGCTTTACCATTGCAGGCAATTTTCTTTATACCGTGGATGCGTCTAAACTCACCACCTACGACATTAGCAACCCGGCTAATCCGGTAATTACCAATACCCAAAACGTAGGCTTCGAAATAGAAACCATTTTCCCGTTTTCTGATCGGTTGTTTATTGGCAGCACCAGCGTCATTCACATTTTTAGCATTGCCAATCCGGCACAGCCCCAAAAGCTAAGCGAGGCCATTTCTCCCACGGTTATGCGCCGCTGCGATCCTGTGGTGGCCAAAGACACCGTGGCCTTTGCCACCTTGCGTTCTAACGGGGAATGTGGCGGTGTTGTAAGCGTGTTGGCCGTTTTCGACATCAAGAACATTACCAAGCCCGTACAAACCAAGGCCATAACCATGAACACGCCGTACGGCTTGGGCTATGCCGATACCGTGCTTTATGTGTGCGACGGCGGCTTGCAAGTTTTCAACATAAAAAATGCCCACAACCCCAAATTGGAAAAAACGCTGCCCAGCACCGATACTTTTTTTGATGTAATTCCGTACGGTAACCTGTTGTTTTGCTGGACCATCAAGGGCGCAAACGTGTACGATATTACTAACCGCATTAATCCTGTAAAACTTGCTGAAGTTCTGTAACCCCGTTGGCCGGTATCGGTCTTTTGCTGTTGTCGCCTTTGTTTTCGTTTCAAGTTTTGGCGCACCGTCTATTAGCTCGGCTCAGCCAGGGTCGGGTAAATATTACGTGCGGGGCCGCGGCGCGCATCCCAGCATCATGTACCCCAAAGGTGTAAAATTGCGCTGGCAGCCGTTGGGCTTATTAAACGTGTTTGATGTAAACCTTACCCTTGGCGCGGAGTATTTCTATGCCGAACGCCGATCGGTGTATTTGGATGCAGGCTACATATTTGCCTCGGCTTTTTCTCAAAACAACGGCGGTGCAATTTTGCCCACTGCAGGTATGCAGCTGCGCGGCGGCCACCGTTGGTATTTGGGCAATTCCACGCCGTGGTTTGTGGAAACAGACGCTAGGTATAAACACGTAAAGTATGCGGAAAACGAACGATGGGTTGGTAGAAATGTCGTAAATGGCATTCCATCGTTTTCAGAGCTGGTGCGGTATAATGAGAAAAAAGACATCATCACCGTGGAAGGAAAGGTTGGACTATTGGGCCGTTTTGGCAGAAATGGAAATTGCGCCATTGAGTCGTGGATTGGCTTGGGGTTGAGATACAGAAATTTTTATGCCGATTTACCGGCCGATGCACAGTTTTTCGATGATAACTTTGACTTTATTAATTACGGTCGTTATACGTTTCTCAATGTTCCACTGGGATTGCGGCTCACTTGGCAATTAAACGCTCCACCAAAACCGCGTCGGTAATCCATTTTTTGCTTATTGCACGATGGCTTTATGTATAAGGCGCCATTAGCTGGCTGGCATATAAGTCAATTAGCTTGTTTAGGTTACCCAAGGGCGTGTTACTTTCACGCCATGCTAAGGTTTTTCAGTCTTGGTTTCATCAGCACCACGCTGGCTAGTTTAAGCCGCCTCGAAAGGCGCGGGCTTATGGCCTTTTTGTTGCTGCATGCCACGCTTACGCTTTGGTTTAGCTGGCAGCAATCGCCCATATTTGATGAGCCAGATTATTTTGCTTATACCATACTTTGGGCCAAAGGCAAGCCCGAACGTATCCAAGCCTCTTTCGATAGCAAGTCGCCGGCCACCTTTCCCGCACTTTGGGCATTGGCGCTAAAGCCGGTTTTACCCACCAACTTTTTATCCACCCATCCGCATTTTTTTCTTAAGGCAGGGCGTGTGGCCATGTATCTGTATCCGTTGTTGGCATTTTGCACCCTGTGCTGCTGGCTGCGCCGTTGGCTGGGCGGCCATAGGCTGTGGTGGCTGCCGGCGGTGCTGTTTGCCTTTGACCCCACGGTGTTTTCCCACAGTATGGTTGTAGGGACCGATTTAGCTTCTGCCAGTCTGCTGCTAACTGCTTTTTACTGCTTTTGGCGTTATCAAAACAGCCAGAGCAGGCGCTACTGGTGGATGTACACGGTGTTTTTTGGGCTGGCTGTGGTTACCAAGGCCAGCATGGTATATGCCTATCCACTGGTGCTTCTTTTGACGTTGGTACAAGCTGGGCCAGCTAAACGGTGGCGGGTATTGGGCCGGTGGCCATGGCAGCCCGTGTTGTTGTTTGTAGTGGTTCAACTGCTCATCATCAATTTGGCATACTATGGCAAGGGTAGTCTTACGCCTTTTGAAGCATACAATTTTCAAAGTGCCACCTTTAAGCAGTTGCAGCAGCAATTGGGTTTTTTAGGCCAAATCTGGGTGCCTTTGCCTGCCGCATTTGTGCAAGGCATCGATATGTTGCAGTTTCATGCGCATTTGGGGGGCTGTTTGCCGCAAAGCACCTACCCGGGCGTGTGGCTGCTGGGGCATGGCACTTGCAATAGCACATTTTGGTACTACTATTTGGTGCTGGCTACCTTTAAAATGCCGCTGTTAATGTTATTTTTAATGGCTTTGGCATTGGTTTTGGTAGTGCGTAAGCCACACTTCAAGTTTTTGCTGCGGCGGCATGCCTGTATTTGGCTGCCGCTGCTCTGGTTTTTGGGCATACTCAGCTTTTTCAATCCGTTTCAAATTGGCTGGCGGCATGCACTCATTATTCTGCCCTTTGTTTACCTGTGCGCAGCCCCGGCATTGGTAGCATGGCACCGCCGTACACCAGTGCTGCTCTATTTGGCATTGGCACTGCATACCATGGGGTTGGTGTACTATTGGCCCAACAGCATTGCCTATACCAACTTACTGGTTGGCAACAAAAAAATGGTCTATAAAAAGTTTCGCGATTCCAGCCTCGATTACGGTCAAAATGCCAGCCAGTTTAAGGCTTTGTTGGCAAGCAGCCCAAATTTGAAACAGCCTACCGCCAAACCCGATACCGGGCAGTTTGCCATGTTGGTACACCAAATGCAGCAGCACAATATGCCGGCTTCACAAAAAGCAGCTTGGCTATTTAATAACTTTGAACCTTACGCACATGTCAACCACACCATTCTGTTGTTTCGGGTTTCTCAGTCCCAACTCGCAACGCTTCCACCGCCATAAAAATTAGAGCATGGCGGCGTACAACACATTCTGCCTGCTGTTTTCGTCCCAGCCATCCATGCCTTTTTTTATAAGGGGCAGCAATGTAGCACGGTCGGTTTTTTTGCCTTTGGTTGGGGGTGTCAATTGCTGCGCCGAAACTGGATTAAGCTCCATTTTTGTGGCAAACCAGGTGGTGTGGCGGCGCGGAAAGGCCACTCCTAATATAAGGCCGGGTAGCCCCGAAAATAGTTCCGGCCCCGAGGGTACAATAATCTCATCGGTATAAAATGCAAAAACGTACAGCGAGTCGTTAAAAATACCGGTTGCCTTTTTACATTCGAAGCCAGCAATGGTGCGGGTTTCGTTGGTCAGTTTCCATTTAATTTTCAGCAGGTCTTCGGTTATCAAATACACATCTTCAAAAATGTGCTTGCGCTGCGCTATCTTACCAGTCAGCAAATTGGTGGCAAGCACATCTTCGGTGGGTTGCAAGCCCCATTGGTTATATTTTACCTGTACTTCGCGGCCGCTTTTGTACATGGTTTGGCTGTCGGTAAAATACAAATCAAAAAAGGTGCTCTGAAATTGCGGTAGCGTCGATTTGCGTTGCTCATCCCAAATGGAGTTGCTGAGCATCGCATGCACGTTTACTTTTTTTTCAAATTCGATTTTACCACTGCTAATAAACTTTTTTTGGCCGCTGCCTACGCTGTACATCAGCAGAAGAGCAAAAAACATACAGCAATATCTTAAATTATACATCGTCGTATTTTTTGGGGGGTAATGAGATGTGTTTTACCATTCTTGCGGCTTGCCATTTTTGGCAAAATTCCATAAAAAGGTTAGTCCGGCGTAGCGGCGTAGTACAATGTTGGTGCGTTCACTTATGAAGTTAGTGCTTATTTCTCGGTTAAATCCTTGGTTTTGATTTAGAATATCGTTCACCATCAGCCCTATTCTGATGTCTTGCTTCTTGCCAATTTTCTTGTTGATTCGCCCAGTCCACAGCAGCACATTATTGTTGTTGGCAAACACTTCGGTCCTTTGCCGAATGTAGTAGTTGGCGTTGGTCTCCAGTCGTATTTTCCATGGCAATTCAAGTCCTAAAGAAATGTTGGGTTCAAAAGTCCAAAACTGCGTAGTTATGTCCGCCCGTATAGACGATGTGGAATGGTTGTATCCAAATTCGGCTTCTACGCTTATGTCAAACTTGTCTTCTTTGCTTTTATTTAAGCCAACGCTGGTGGTTAGGCGGTTGCTTACCACTTTATTTGCTTGGCTGTTTACAATGTTATGCCGTACATTTTTATCGTAGTTAAGGCCAATATTTACACTCAAATCCCATGCTTTTATCTCCTGGCTGTAATCTACGTAGCCGTCTAAGCTGTAGTTGCCTGCCACGTTAATAAACTGGGTAAATCTTCGCCCCACAGCGTCAACCGAATCAAGGGTGCTAATATCGTTTGTAATTGGCGTAAACGAAAAATTGGTCCAAAGACTGCGGCCGCCCAGCACCTGATACTGGTTATAGCTAGCGCTTAGCCGGTGGTTTACCCTTAGCTTCAGGTTGGGATTGCCTATCATAATGTTAAGCGGATTGTTGTTGTCGGCCAGGGGCTGTAGCTGATTAATGGTGGGGTTGGTGGTGTTTACGTTATAGTTTAGCCGCACACCAGTTTGCTGTTTTATTTTATAGTAAAAATTAACGATGCCGTTAAAATTGGTGAAGTTTCGGTTAATTGTGCTGTCTTTTATAAGGTTGCGTTGCTCCCATTGGTTGCTCAGCAAGTTTCCGCCTATTTGAAAATTGTATTTCTTGTCGGTAAAACGGTAAGCTGTGCCAATGTTATGGCTTAGCGTTTTGTACCTAAAACTATTGCTAAAATTGGCATTCAAGCTTTCATATTTGTCATTTTCTTTATCAAAGCTCAATTGTTCGTTTTCAGCATCGGTAAAGCCCAACTCGTAGTTCAATTCTACAATGCCTTTTTTGCCCACAGGCTCGGTATAGGCCACTCGCGTTTCCAAACCCACCTCATAGTTTTTATTTTGCTTTTTTTGATCGGTGGTGTCAAAGCTCAGCAACTGCCCATTGCTAAAAAATTGGTTGTAATTGCGTAAGAAGCCATTGCCATTGCTGTTGTTAAAGGTTTGATTGATGGATGTAGATATGGTTCGGCCCTTCTTTTTTAGTTTTTTACGCCAGAGCAGGTTGGTGTTGATGTTGCTATTAAAACTGGTGTTGGTGGTTTGCCGGGTAGATTGGTTAATGGCCACGCCCTTTGGCGACAGTGCTTCGCCAATGAAATTGCCATTCAATTCGCTTTTGCCATAGCTGCCATTGGCCGAAATAAACAGCGATTGGGTACTGTCAATTTTGAAATCGTAAGTAGCGTTGGCTCTATTTAAAAACCGTTGTGTTCTAAAATCGGTGTTTTCGCGGTTTACGTATTGGGTATCGGGTAGTACAAATTGGGTAACGGCATTGCTACCACCCTGTGTACCCTGTTGTCTAAATCGGTAGCTGCCGTTTAATTTCTCTTTATCCTCGCGCCATTTGTTGCTGAACTGCCCACCTATATTTATGGCAGTGGGCAATCCTTCATTAAAGTTGTTATTATTATAATCGATATTGTCGCCGGTCATCCACATGCTTACTCCGCCATCATCATTTACTTGCGTTGACATGCCGCCACCGTAGTTGGTCTCGTCGCTCCATTCCAATCCAGCATTATTTACATTACTAGCAAGCCCAAACACTGAAATCTTTTTCTGCTTGGTAAACTTATTCACCATGGCCTCAGCATTATAATTCTTAGGCATGCCTCCCGCCAAATTCACCTTTCCAAAATAGCCGCGTTGTGCCTCGTCTTTTAGCTTTAGATTAATGGTTTTTGTTTTTTCGCCATCATCTACGCCTGTAAAAGTGGCCTGTTCGCTTTTTCTATCAAATACTTGCACTTCTTTTACAATAGAGGACTGCAAGTTTTTGGTTGCCATGGTTGGGTCGTCGCCAAAAAACTCTTCACCATCAACCAATACTTTTTGCACCTTTTCGCCTTGGGCAGTTATTTCGCCTTTGCTGTTTACCTGTATGCCCGGCAATTTGCGCAGCAAATCTTCTACAGTGGCACCCTCACGCACCTTAAAGCTATCTGCCACGTATGCTAAAGTATCGCCCCTCATGCGTATGGGGCTGCCCCGCACTATCACGTTTTGCAGTGCCACCGCCTTGGTTATCATGGCCAGCTTTCCCAAGTTTAGGTTGCCGTTCACGGTTAGCATATCCACATAGTCGGCATAGCCGGGGTAAGTCAATAGCAAAATGTACGCCCCCGAGTCTAAACCTGCAAGGCTAAAATTGCCATTTGCATTAGCCCTTGTAAATTTCACTAACGTACTGTCTTTGCCTTTTAGCAGCACTATGCTGGCGTTCTCTAGCAACAACTGGTTGGTGGTATCCTGCACCCGCCCATCAATTTTAAAGGTTTGCGCAAGGCTCCATTGGCCCAAGCCAAATAGGAGGCAAAACAGAAGGGGTTTTAGCATAAGCAGGGTCTGGTATGGGTTGTTTTCACAAAAAGCAGGTTCAAAACGATGCGCTATGGCAAAAATTGGCAATGTGTGCGAATGACTGTGTTAATGTTTTCTAAACGGTTTTTATAAAGGAGCAGTGGTAGGCTTGCCAAATAAGCAGAATATTAAAGACATACCCGCAAATAGTGCTACTTTCATTTTTTAAAACAATGCTTGTACCTATGGCTAAATCTTCCTCAAAAACGCTGCACCAAGCTCCCTCAACATCACAAGCTATAGGCAAGCGGGCAGCCGCCACCCCAGCTAAAAAAGTGGCTAAAGCAACACCGCCACACCCTCCAAAAGCTGCTGAGTCGGCCCCGCCCGCCGTGGTTGACGTAGCTACCAGCTACGAAAGTTTGCATTTTGTAGATACTACGGGCCCTGTATGGAACTACAGCAGGTTTACGCCAGAGGATTTACAAAATCTGCACCAAGGTACCCTATATCGGGGTTACGATTTGTTTGGTAGCCACAGCATGCAAGTGTTGGGTACCTGGGGCTATTATTTTGCGGTATGGGCGCCCAATGCCACCTCGGTAAGCGTAATTGGAAACTTTAACCATTGGCAGCCGCATTTGCACGAGCTTAAAGTGCGGCTTGATAGTAGCGGTATTTGGGAGGGCTTTTTGCCAAATTTTGCGGTGGGCGAGGCCTACAAGTACCACATTGTGGGCTACCAGGGCTTTAAGGTAGATAAAGGCGATCCTTACGCCCGTTTTTGGGAAATGCGACCACGAACAGCCAGCATCACCTGGCACCAGGAAGTTTATAAATGGGGCGATGAGGCGTGGATGACCAAGCGTCATAAACACAATGCGCTGTCGGCACCATGGAATGTGTATGAAGTGCATTTGGCCAGTTGGATGCGCCCTAATAAACATGATGAGGACAGCTACAACAGCTATGCACAGTTGGCAGAGCGGCTGGTGCCCTATGTGCAGCAAATGGGCTTTACACACGTAGAGTTGATGCCTGTAATGGAGTATCCGTACGATGGCAGCTGGGGATACCAAGGCACTGGTTACTTTGCACCTACCAGCCGTTTTGGAACACCCGAAGATTTTATGGCCCTTATTGATGCCTTCCACAGGGCAGATATTGGTGTGGTGCTCGATTGGGTGCCATCGCATTTTCCATACGATATTCATGGCCTGTACATGTTTGATGGCACGCATACCTACGAGTATGCCGACATGCGCAAGGGCTATCACCCCGACTGGAACAGTTACATTTTTAACTATAAACGGAGCGAGGTCAAAAGTTTCTTAATCAGCAGTGCACGGTTTTGGTTCGACAAATTTCACATTGATGGCATTAGGGTAGATGCCGTGAGCAGCATGCTAAAGTTAGATTACAGTCGCAACGAGGGGCAGTGGGAACCCAACGAGTTTGGAGGCAACGGTAATATTGAGGCCATTGCGTTTATAAAGGAAATGAACGAAATGGTGTACCGCGACTTTCCCGATACCCAAACCATTGCCGAGGAAGCCACAGACTGGCCGGGCGTAAGCAAGCCTACTTTTATGGATGGCCTTGGCTTTGGCATGAAATGGATGATGGGATGGATGCACGATACGCTTAAGTATTTTAAAAAAGACCCCATTTTTCGTCAGTTTCAGCAAGATCAGTTCACATTTAGCATGATGTATTTTGCCGATGAAAACTTTATGCTGCCCCTAAGCCACGATGAAGTGGTGCATGGCAAAAGCCCGATGCTGTATAAAATGCCGGGCGATGAATGGCAAAAGTTTGCCAACCTGCGGCTGATGTATGCCTACATGTTTACTCACCCCGGCGGAAAGCTGTTGTTTATGGGCAACGAGTTTGGGGTTACCAACGAGTGGAACCACAAAACCGAGCTGCAATGGGAGTTGTTGCAATATCCCGCCCATAGCGGTTTGCAGGCCTGTGTAAAAGCGCTTTTGCACTTTAGCAAAGATGAACCTGCCTGCTACGAACGCCAATTTGAGCCAGGCGGCTTTGAGTGGGTAGAAACCAACCGCCGCACCGAGTGTGTGCTGGCGTATTTGCGCAAAGGCCATAAGCCCAAGGACGATGTTTTGGTGGTGCTTAATTTAACCCCTACCGTGCGGCACGATTTTAGCATTTGGGTAAACGGCAAAAGTAAATGGCAGGAAGTTTTAAACACCAACGATGCAGCTTTTTGGGGTACA
>RDXD01000299.1 GCA_004292575.1 Bacteroidota bacterium | reverse complement strand
AGTAACCGAACTTACTTGATTGACGGGTGTTTCTACTCCATAGTATTCTACTTTTAAGCCATCTAAAACGGAGGGTTGCGCTTTGCCTGCTCTCACTTTATTGAGTTCTTGTTGTGTGTGTAACAAGGCTTTTTCCATAAGCTCTTTGGCTTCGTCGAGGTATAGTTGAATTTCTTCTTCCATATTATTTGATACGTTTTTTGAGTAAATAAAAAATAGATTGCAAAATTATGAGTTTTTCTTATTCCATTGTAATAAGTGTCCCTACTTCTTCTCCTTTTACCAGATTAAGTAGATTATCGGGTTTGTTCATATCAAAAACGATGATAGGCAGTCCGTTTTCTTTACAAAGCGTGAAGGCAGTCATGTCCATTACATTGAGTCCTTTGGCATACACCTCTTCGAAAGAAATATTAGAGTATCTCGTTGCGCTAAGGTCTTTTTCGGGGTCAGCGGTGTATACACCATCAACTCTTGTTCCTTTGAGTACTACTTCGGCTTTTATCTCTATGGCTCTAAGGCTTGCGGCAGAATCAGTAGTAAAATAAGGGTTGCCTGTGCCTGCACCAAATATCACAATTCTTCCTTTTTCTAAGTGTCTTACGGCGCGGCGTGTGATGAAGGGTTCGCAGACTTGTTCTACTTTAATGGCAGACATCAATCTGGTGTAAAGCCCTTGTTTTTCTAAAGCATTTTGGAGTGCCATTCCATTGATGAGGGTAGCCATCATGCCCATGTAGTCGCCTTGTGTGCGGTCTATTCCTAAGGCAGCAGCTTCGCCTCCTCTGAAGATATTGCCTCCACCTATTACAACGGCTACTTGTATGTTTTTATCGGCTACTTTTTGACATCCAAACGATCTCTCCTGCATCTCCTTACTCGAACAGTAACAACGCTCAGACTTTCCGCCTTTATTCCGCTTCGATCCGCTCCGGAACGGCGGCGATCAACCCGACCCACCCACTCCACTATCCGCGACTACCTCAAATCTCACAACACGCGTTTATCTTCAACTACCACCAAACAAGCCCGTTTGGATTCTTACGTCTCTTCCCCTCTCCATCGCAGACCCAAATCCTCTTATCCTATCCTTCTTACAATGCCACCGAAAAAGCCGTCCCGCCAAACTCAACTTACAGGCCTTCCTCGCGGAGGAAGGGTTCCCCTCTCCCCACCCCGTCATGCTTCGTACCTGTCCGCGGCCCAAACTCCACCTGCACCACCCATCACCACACCTACACCCAACCCAAAGCGCAAACCAGAGTCCACGGAAATGGAGTCAGATGACGTTAGTGTTCAGACAACGAACACCGATAATAAAACAGCTCCTACGCCTACTCTAGCCAAGGAATACGTAGTAAAATTTTCATTCCGTCCTCGTCACAGTACCGACCAAAAATCAGTCGCAATTACCCATTTTTCCATCCTTAAACAAGTGAAACAGATCTTCCCCTCAGTGAAGATTTTTGACAACCACGGCGAGCATATCAAAGATTTCTCGGCGTTCCACTCCACCGAGGATTATGAATCCCATTTCAATCTGCACTTTCGCAAAGGTAATACCCAGAAACGACGCGATTCAGTCTACTCAATCTACCATCGCCTTCATACTCCGATCCCCATCCGCGATATCCGCAATCACCGGAAGCTTCAAAATCTCTTGAAGCACCACAACACACGCATGACTTTACATGCCTGGAATGAAGACGAACATGATATTGTCAACTTAGGATTTTTCGTGAACGTCGATCCGACCAACTTTCTCCGCGAAGATTTCGAAGAATTTGTCGGAACCACGATTGCCTCCAA
>RDXD01000513.1 GCA_004292575.1 Bacteroidota bacterium | reverse complement strand
ATCTCACATCCGACATCAGACATTTCCCCCGATGGTCCCCTGACGCGGAGTTGGGCAGCCTGATTGATTAGTTTTTTGCTTTGTTTGTGAGTTAATTGCCCTTGTGTTAGGTATTGGTAAAAATCAAAACATCAAAACATCAGAACATCAAAAAATCTCACATCCGACATCAGACATCCGACATCCGAATTCCGACATCTCACATCAGCCGTCATCTTCGTACCTTTGCCGCCTAAATTATACAGACCTGTATGGCAGAATACTCCCAGCTTGCTGAAACCCTGATTGGCAGCGAAATTGTGAAACTTGGCAACCAAATTAGGCAGCGTAAGGCGCTGGGCGAAACCATTTATAATTTTACGATTGGCGATTTTGACCCGCAAGAGTTTCCGATTCCGGCTTTGCTGGAGGCAGAAATTGTGGCGGCATACCAGCAGCATTGTACCAGCTACCCGGCTGCCGAGGGTGAGCTTGACCTGCGGCAAGCGGTAAGTGCCTTTGTGGCCCACTGGCAACAACTGCACTACGACACCACCGAAATTCAAATAGCCAGTGGTGGAAGGCCGCTGATATATGCCATTTTTAGAACACTGGTGGATGCAGGCGATAAGGTGATTTACGCGGTGCCGAGCTGGAACAACAACCACTATGCCCACATGACGGGTGCCGAACACTGCCTGATACCTGCGCTGCCCGAAAACAACTTTATGCCGCTGGCAGCCGATGTGGAGCCACACTTACCCGGCGCCACCCTACTGTGCCTCTGCACCCCACAAAACCCTACGGGAACGACACTGCCCACCAACGAGCTGGACCAAATTTGTAGGTTGGTGATGGCCGAAAATGCACGACGTGGCCCCGGGGAAAAGAAACTTTATGTGATGTACGACCAAATGTACAGCACCCTTACTTATGGCAACATTAGCCACGCCAACCCGGTAACCCTGCACCCGGGCATGAAACCGTACACCGTTTTTGTGGATGGTATTAGTAAAGCCTTTTGTGCCACGGGCGTAAGGGTGGGCTGGAGCCTTGGGCCTGCTCCGCTAATTGCAAAAATGAAAGCCATACTAAGCCATGTAGGGGCCTGGGCACCCATGGCCGAGCAAAAGGCTACGGCTAAATTTCTGGTGAATAACCCGGCCATTAAGGCCTTTTTGGCACACTACAAAAAAGCCATTGAGCAGCGGTTGACGCAAATTTATGACGGGCTGGTGGCGCTAAAAGTAAAGGGATTGGGCGTGGATGCCATTGCCCCGCAGGCGGCCATTTACCTCACCGTAAAAATAGACCTGGTGGGTAAAACAAGCCCCAATGGCGCATGCTTAGTAAACCAGGAAGCGGTAACGGCCTACCTTCTGCAGCATGCCAGCTTGGCCGTTGTGCCTTTTTACTGCTTTGGTGCACCGCGTGAGAGCCCTTGGTACCGCCTGAGCGTGGGCACCTGCCGCATGGCCGATATTGGCCCCATGCTAGAAAAGCTGGAAGCCGCTCTAACGGACCTAGAATAAGAACAAGCGCCGCCCAAAATGAACAGCTAGCCCTGCACCAAGCTGCTGCGGCAACAGATGCCCGTGTTTTTGCCGCTGCGCCATCGATTGGCAAAATTTGCACCATGGCTCTGGTACTAATGCAGCATGTACAAATGGCAAAATTTGCACCATGGCAACGGCACTGCTGTGGTGTAAGCTTTGTGTGTACCTCTTGCGCCACTTCGCATGTGTGGGTATTGGGCACAAAAATTAACCGACGAAACGCGGGGAGGGGCTGGTGTAGCTGTAATAGTGGTTAACGGCTATGTGCTAACAAAAGGTGTGGTGGACTAGACAGAAAAAACCGATTAAATGGGATTGGAACGGTAACGCCGTACAACCCATTACAAAAAGGCGTTGGTATGGGATGCCGACGGAGAAAACATCGAAACTGACTTGATGCAACGACGTCGTTAACGATGTTTGGCAGCTGGCATTAAGATGCTGCGAAACCCAGCAACGGTGGATTGACTACTGGTGCGAGTGTGCTGGGCATAAAAAAACCGACTCAAATTGGATTGGAGCCGGTAAAGATGTTTGGTAAGTAGCAATTATGCTTTTACGGCAGGTGCAGCAGGTGCAGCGGGGGCAGCAGGTGCTTCAGGCTTTGCAACTTTGGCGTCTTTGGCGGTTTTGTCGCAAGCTTCTTTAGCGCAAGCTTTGGCAGTTTTGCCTTCTTTTTTGCAGCAGCTTTTGCCTTTTGCACACTCTTTTCCACCGGCATAAACAGCGCCAGTTGCCAACAAGGCCACCACGGCCAGCGATAGTAATTTTTTCATGTTTTGCTTTTTTATGTTGATTTAATGTTCTCTAATTGTGGCGTAAAGATACGGCATGCACCAAATAAAAAAAACGGATTTTTGTTAAAAAAAACTATGGCACTACCAGTGTGCCAGTATGGTAACACCGCCCTGCACCGTTTGATTAAGGGTTACGTTTACGGGGGTGCCAATGGGCAGCAGCACATCGACCCGGCTGCCAAACTTAATGAAACCCATTTCTTGGTTTTGCTGCACTTGCATACCGGGCTGTAGGTAGTTTACAATGCGGCGGGCTACTGCCCCGGCTATTTGCTTTACCAAAAGCTGCTTGCCTTGCGATGTGCTATACACTACACTGTGCCGCTCGTTTTGGGTGCTGCTTTTGGGGTCCCAGGCTACTAGAAACTTGCCGGGGTGGTATTGGCTATAGACCACATTGCCATCAACCGGATTGCGGTTTACGTGCACATTTAATGGGCTCATAAAGATGCTTACCTGTAGGCAGGGGCCTTTGAAGTATTCATCGTCGTGGGTGTTTTCGATAACCACCACTTTGCCATCGGCGGGGCAAATGATGGCATTGGCCTGCTGCGTATGCTTGCGGGCGGGTATTCTAAAAAACGAAATAACAAAGACCCACGACCCAAATGTGAGTATAAAAACAAGCAAAGACAGCAGTGGCAGGCTGCCGCTTAAAAACCAAATGGACAACGCATTGAGGCTGCCAAATACGAGGGTGGCAATGGCAATGGAGGCGTAACCTTCTTTGTGTATGGTCATAAATAGGGGCTATGGCGGGCAATGATGATGAAAAATAGGGTGTTGGGGTGGTGGTGGGTGGGCAAAAATAGGTTGTTGTGGGTAATGGTGTGGTATGGATGGCAAAACTGGGCGTAAAAACTGCTGTGTGCAAATGCTTGGTTTGTGGCTTTTAGGGTGGTGGCCGGGTGCGTGAGGGATTGTAATGGAAATCCTTTTTGGGCCTGTTGCCTTCAGCGGGGGGCTGCACTTAAGGGCCCAAAAAGATTGGAATGGAAAGCCCGACCCGCCCGGGCAATTTGGCGGGGCACGCCAAATTGTTCTTTGCTGCCATGTGAGCGCAATGGCTTACTATTTGGCCAAGTAAAGGTAAACCCACAGCACGGGCGTGGCCAGCAGCAGGCTATCGAAGCGGTCTAAAAAGCCGCCATGGCCGGGCATGATGCTGCCACTGTCTTTTACGCCGGCTAGGCGTTTGAGTTTGCTTTCGAGCAAATCGCCGAGGGTGCCGGCTACTGCGGCAATGGTGCCAATGGCCAATGCGGTGTGCCAAGGTATGCTAAAGCCGTACAAGCCCAGGCCTGCTACGGCGGCCACGGCCAGTGCGGCACCGCCAAGTGTGCCTTCCCAGGTTTTTTTGGGCGATATTTTGCTGAGCGGCGTTTTGCCTACAAAGGAGCCCACGAGGTAGGCCATGGTATCGTTGATCCAAATGCCTGCAATAAGCATGACGGGGTAGAGCCAACCGGCAAACTGCTGACTGAGCCCCAACTGGTACAAGCTTAACATGGCAGCCCAGGCCAGCGAAATGTACACCCAACCGATGCCTGCTGCGGCAAGAGGCCTAGTGGCCACACGCTGCTGACTGCGGAGTATGCCCACTGCCATAAGCAAAAAACCTGCCGCCGAGCAGGGCAACACCGCATTGTGCTGAAGGGCGTAGCCGCCAATGGATAAAGCGGGTGGACAAGCGGCCAAGACCAAACTGTAGCCTACAAGGGCGATGCCCCAACCAAAGTAGCGGTGAAAACGGGTGCGGTAAATGCCTTGCAGCAACGTAAGATACTCGGCCCAGCACCCAAAATGGATGATGCTAAACAGCACAAAAAAACTTGAGGTGCTGAGCAATAGGCCACAAAGCATGACTGCTACAAACACAAGTGCCGTGAGGGCGCGGGTTTTAAATACGGCTTTGTTGAGGGCCATGGGTGGTATTGTAAATGAATGTGCTGGCTGCGTAATTAGTTGGCTAAGCTACCGGCAAGTATGCTTTCGGCCATGGGCTTAAAATGGAGGGGTACATACAGTTCGAAGTGGCCAATGGCAACGTTATACATGCTGTCTTGCTTGTTTAAAAGCTGCACGGGGATGCTATTTTGCTCGAGCAGCCCTTTTATAATGGCTGCATTGGTGTAGAGTATGGTGCTGTGCAGCAGGTGCCATTGGTGTGCCATGTGGTGGAGTGCGCTATGCTGGAATGGGTGCTATGAGAGGTTGTTGAAGATGGTGTTTTGGAAGGGGTTGGTATTGTGAAAATAAATTTCTTCGGTGGCGGTGCGGCTGGTAAGCTGCTTTAGCTTGCGCAGGATTACTAGGACGATACCCACCGATACCAAACCTGCCCACCAGGGGAAAATGGTATCGGAAAGGTTGGTGGCCTGACCATTTTTGGTGGTAATAAAAAGGTAAGTGATGATGACACCATTGTTGATAAAATGGATGATGATGCTGTACCAAATGCTACGGGTGTAATGGAACACTAACCCCAACAATGCACCCAGTGCCACCCGCGGCAAAAAGCCGTACCAGCTGGTGTGGATGAGGCTAAAGATAATGGCACCTACCACAATGGCGACAATGGATTTTTTCCACCAACGGGCAAACAGGTTTTGGAGGCCACCCCGAAACATAACCTCTTCAAACAGCGCCGGAAGGGCGGCCACCAATACCAGCGTGGAGAGGTACTGCGCCCAGTTTTCAACACTACCAATGGCTTTTATTTGCTGCTCGTAGCTGGCCTCGAGTGCATCGGCCTGTGCACGCAGGCTGGGCGTAAGGGGAATGGCTTTGTTGGCCAGCGTGAGTAAATCGATGATGGGCAGACTGGCTGCCAGCAGCAGCAAGCACCAGCCTAAAATTTTGAAACTGAACCCCGGCCTAAAACCCAGGGCCAGCGCAGGCGGGCGCCAACATATTTTGGCATACAGTACAGCGGGCAAAAAGAATACGAACAGAGTGGTTATGACCTGCATTACTTTTATGGCAACGGCAAACTCGGGGTTTAGCATGTCCTGCTGCATGTTCATAAGCCCCTGACCCGTCATGGCCGTCCACGCCGCCATGGCGGCAAGACTACCTACTATTAAGCCCATGCCCCATATGCCCAAAAAAACACCCAGCTGTCGCCAACCGCTGTAGCCCTGGTTAAAAAGTTTATAATCCATTATGTATTGATATGTATTGATGTTGCTGCAAAAATAGCCATCTGGATGCCACAATGCGCTGCACC
Organism: Bacteroidota bacterium; assembly: GCA_004292575.1. Lineage (GTDB taxonomy): Bacteria > Bacteroidota > Bacteroidia > Chitinophagales > Chitinophagaceae > Phnomibacter. The sequence goes on along the minus strand of RDXD01000513.1, from coordinate 13,979 downwards.
GGTAGCAGCAGTGGTAAATGGTGGATTTGTTGATTTGTGGATTTGGCCATATTGCTACAATTTTACCCCCGGTAAAGGTGAATACCAAAGCCCTAAGCCAACATGCTACGTGAAACGGACACCGATTTTGCTGCTTTGCTTATGGCTAGGTTGCCACGCCATGGCCCAAACCCCTGCCCCTGCTGTGCCGGTGGCGGTGAGCAGCACAGGCATAGGCGAAGTGAAGGTGAACATGACGCTGGCTAAATTGAACGCGCTGCTGCCACAACCACTGCAAGTGAAGCGTGCCAACGCGGCTGATGCCAGTATGGATACCATGACTTTTACTTATAAGGGATACACCATAGTGGCCGAATTTTACTGGCGCTACTTGGGTGAGGAGCGAAACGAAACGGCGGTTTATAGCCTGTACTGCAGCGACGCACGGTTGAGCACGAAAAGTGGTATAAAAAGCGGAAACGATAAATTTGAGGTGGTGAAAAAACTTGATGGCTATAACCTGAATCTGTATCCCGATTGGCGCTACGAGGGCAAGGCCGACAAGAAGCGATATTCAGTGCTTTCGCTAATGGATGGTGATGCCGGCACATCGCTTATTATGTACTTTGACAACAACAAGCTCTACGCCTTTGAAATACGGGTAAACGAGGGCTGCTAAGGCCAAGGGCCAACGCCGCTGAGGCCTGATGCACCGCAGTGAATGTGTGGCAGCTGATACGGGGCGGCAGGCGCTTAGCTGTGCTGAATGCAGCGCTTGGATGCTTGCTTTGGCACACAAACCCGGGCAGCCGCTGTGCCTAAACCCAAGGCTAAGTGGCGAAAACTGCCGTGCAAAGCACCAAAAAAAGATGTTGCTGCTGCAGGTTTTTGGCATACAAAACCAATGATAAAATTGACGAACAGTCCCAGATTTCTACTATAAACTGCTGCAAAAACCAACGGTAAACCTTCACCTCCCTACCATTAACCCAAGCCATAATACATGTATAACCCATCGCACTTTAAAGAAAAAAACAGGCAGACACTTTTAGCATTTTTAGAAGAAAATCCATTTGCTTTTTTAACCGGCAGTTTTGCATCGGGGGTGCTAGTAGCCACACAAATACCGGTGCTAACCGAGGAAAGAGATGGCGAGCTGTACATACAGGGACACATGATGCGCCAAACCGACCACCACAAGGCTCTGCTTGAAAATGCCCATGCGCTGGCGGTGTTTACCGGGCCAAGTTGCTATGTAAGCGCATTGTGGTACAGCAACCCGCACGGCGGCTCTACCTGGAACTATATGAGTGTGCATGTGCGGGGAAAAATTAGATTTATGGCCAATGAGGAGTTGATTGGCCTAATGCGCAGGCTAACCCTGAAGTTTGAAGGCGGCAACACGGCCTCGCATACGGTGTACGATAACCTACCCGACAGCTATGTAAACAGCATGATGCCTGCCATTGTGGGCTTTGAGTTGAAAGCGGAGCAGTTGGAAAACGTGTTTAAGCTTAGCCAGAACAAAGACGAGGCCAGCTACCTAAACATAATAGCCAAGCTGGAAGCGCAGGGTGGCAGCGCTGCTAAAATAGCCGAAGAAATGCAGAAGAGAAAGGCAGCAATTTTTGCCCAGACTCGTAAATAAACCGCTTGGCTGCTCAGGGCAGATGGGGGCGCGCCAAAATGCGTACGGCCTGCTTGGTGGCCCATCCAATTGGATTTTTTGGAAACGTGGGCTCCGCTGTGCTAGAACAAGGGATGCAGAAGTGCCGGTAGTGCCAACGTTACCGATACGGGCTGTTGGGCCCCGTGCTTAGACTTTGCTTGGATGGCCCGCAAAGCGGTGAAGCCCCAATAACATGGCCGGTAGGCCCATCTACTGCGGCCTTGGTTTGCCCGCGTAGTATTGCTTGCGTGCAAACTACGCTTCCTGCTCGGCAGTGCGCCCTACCCGGCGGTACACAAAACCATCAAAAATATGCCTGCGGGCAAAGCGGGCAGGTGTATCGGCGTTTACCAATTTGGTGTAGATGGTCTTGGGTACACCGTAGTATTCGTAAATGGCGCCGTCGGTAAAAACCACTTTCAGCACCTCGTTTTTAAATTCGTAGTCGTCAAAGCCTTCGGCAACGGTTTGGGTATAAGCATCGCGGCCTTCGGCTTTGGTTTCCGGTGATATGCCCACCAAAAAGTGGTACGCTTCAATAACGCGCTTGCTGCGTTTTTCGGCATCGGCACGTTGCACATCGTCGTCGGCAAACTTATCGGGGTGACAATCCTTCATAAGGTTCCGATAAACGGTTTTCAAATCCTTTAGTGTAACACCCGCATCTACGCTAAGCAGCCTGCGGTAATCTTCAATTTTCTTCATGCCATTTGTTAAGGGTGAGCAGCTTGCCTTGCGCCAACTGCTTGATTGTGAGCAGATTGGGCGAATGGGTGCTGGTAAAAGCGGTGCAAATATACAACAGTAATGGTCGGGGTTGACGATGACGCATATCAAAGGGTGCATATCAGATTTTGCCCCAATAAAAAAGCTGCCCTTAACGTCATACATGCAAGGCAGGGTAATTGATTGTGCCCAAGCCCCTACAGCTTCAGCCTGCCAAACTTCAATTCACCTTTGTTTTTTCCCCGACTGTTTGTCCATAAGGCCGGAATGACATAGGAGCCTTCCATTTCAAATCCAAACCGTGGCATCATGGTAAGTGCATTTCTTTCATGGGTAAGGCGGTAGCGTTTAAAAGTCCCGGTATTCAAATCGCCATCCACAATAAACCCATCCCCATTCATCATTTGCGTGAATGTTTTTACCCTGTCTCCGGGTTTCAGTACTTCCGAGTTTTATAGGTTGTGGTTAAAAGGTGGTTGTTTTGTCGAAATAGCCAGAGGCGGAGGCAGATATGCCCGCAGCAGTTAGGGCGATGGCTAATATTATTTTTTTAGTCATAGTACAGCAAAATTGGTCTCTTATTAAGCCTTAGGGCAGCACCAAATGTAACACCAAAGTTTACCCAGCGCTTGTAGGGCACGGTAAACGGGTCTCCATTTACCATAAAGCTGCTTCGCACTGCCGTGAAATTTCTTTCGTAAAATGCTTTAAAGAAAAAGCCTCTGTAATTAAGACCCATTCCTAAGTGAATAAGGCCAATATGTTTTGAAATATGTTCGCCATTATTAAATAAACCGTAAAGATTTGGGTCGTAGCGATTGCTTTTACTCACCTTTTCTGAAATGTTATTGGCAATAGATGGCATGATGGTGAAATGGATAATTTTATTTGCTCTGATTTGCGCAGGTACTCCTATTTGAAAGAATCTGCTACTGAAAATGGCATCTGTTTTATCCCAAACTCCGATGTCACCACTGGCGAGTGGTACAGTATTTCGATAGATATAAATGGAGTGCGTATGAGATGGCATATAAAAATTTAGGTCACTGCGGATGCCGCCATCAATACGTAGATTTTCTATATGGGCTCCTCCAAATTTTCGATCCTGCATCTCATAGCGTAAATAGCGCACACCTATGGGTAAATCAGCTTTGCCGAAGCTATGTCCCTGTCGGCTTATTGACAGGTCGGCATACCAAGGTTTGAAGTTGTTTGTTTTTGGAGGCTTTTGAAGGGTTGTCTGTGAATTTAGTTCATTGGTATTGGGTGCTTGTTGAGCGTAGGTTATTGCTATACTAGAAAAAGAAATGATTCCTACAATTAGCGGTTTTAAGGTAACGGTTTTCATGCAGGGTGAGTATTGATGTTTGAAACTTTACATCGCAATTTATACATTGCACGCTATTTCAAACTTGTTTTCAGTTTCGGGATGCACATGTTTATTTAATTATTAACAAGGAATGAGAGGCTTTTTGCAGGCGCTGTACTCTGCAAAGCGGTTGCTGTTTTCCCCAGTTAATGACCCCACCGTGGGTATTTAACTGGCAATTGTAGTTGCTCAGATTGCGCCAGCCATTACAGCCCATGAGGTATGGTCATAACTAATTCATATTGGCTAAAAACGTTTTTTTGAGCCATTGGCGCAGCAGCAACATGGTCTTCATTTTCGCGCCTATGTTGATAAGTCTGCCCATCGTATTTTTTCTCGCATTGCAGGCTGCTAGCGTAGCCAAGTTGGCTTACCAACAAACTGGTTTTTTTGTAGATCAATGTTATGGTAAGTGGAACGGTTGAAGGCAGAAACCAACCAAGAATACAGGATGATTATTTAATTACAACAGGCCGTATTAGCAAGGTGCTTAGGCGCCAAAAAGAGCGTCCATGGTTAAGGTTTTTTGCACCAATGCAGCGTGGGTATTGGGGGCCAGCCCGTATGTTGTTATCATGGTAAGTACCACTGCTTTTCGGGTGTTGGTGGCGGTAGCAAAACGCTCCATTTTTTGCCGCAATTCCTGGGCGTATGCACTGTTAATGGTAAACGTGTGCATGGCATATTTCATTTCGCAAAGGTTAATTACATGGTCTCTGCGATCTATCACCAGGTCCACCTGTGCATCGGCTGTGCGCCAGGCTCCTATATTGGTTTGTACGCCGGCTATGCCCAAGGCGTCTTTTATTTGGTGGGCATGGTGCAGGCAAACCATTTCGAATGCATAGCCGCTCCATGCCCTGTAGGTTGGGTTGTCGCCCATTTGTAGCCAATATTTATCGTCATCGGGCGCAGCAGGGCGTATAAACTTTAGGTAGAAAAGCGAGTACAAATCCACCAGCTGAAACAGTGCCTTTTTGGTACCATTGCCAAATGGCCGATATGCCCTTACAAAATTGCTTTCTTCTAGCTCTTTTATTATGCGGGTGGTACTGCCGGCATTGGCCAGCCCGGTAGCCTTTATAATTTCCTCGCGGGTAAGTCCCTTTCCTTTTTTGGCTAGTGCCTCAATTACAGCAGTATGGCGTTCTGCCTTGCTAAAAAGTGACGCATACAAGTTGTTATACTCTTCTCGAAAAAATACCCCGCTACCAAAGCATAGCTCGTTGATGTTCTGCATAGCGCTCATCGCAGGATTAACCCGGTCAAGATAAAACGGTATGCCACCCAACGCCATATACAGTTGCACCAGTTGATAACGATCTAGTATGGCATTTTTATCTTGAAAATACACCTCGCACTCCCGCAGCGTAAAGGGTTCTATACGCATCCGTTCCGTTATCCGGTTATGAAGCCCTCCTTTATTGCGTATTAAATGATTAAGCATCCATGCCGCTGCCGAACCACACACAATTAGCATGATGTCCGTACGGGCACTTGCCCAATGGTTCCAGAAATGTTCCAAGGCATTTAGAAAATTGGCGTTACGGGTATCTAGCCAGGGCAGCTCATCTAAAAAAACAACCTTTTTTTGGTTGGGATGGCTTTTTTCAAGCCACTGACTGAGTTGGTTGAATGCAGTGCGCCAATCTGATGCTGGCGAAAAAGCAGCTTGGTCACCCGTACACCGCGCCAGTGCGGCATAAAAATTAGCCAATTGATGGCTCATGGGCGCCGCAGCTATACCGGTTAAATGAAAAGTGATTTTTTCTGCAAGTGCATGACGTATCAAAAAGGTTTTGCCTACCCTTCGGCGGCCATACACTGCTATAAAGTCCGACTTTTTTTTCAGCCAAAGTTCTTCTAGCTTCTTTACTTCCTTCTCTCGGCCTATAATTTTTTGCATAGCACACCTCCCTTTTTTCTTAACGTGATAGCCTCAATTTGGCTGCAAGTAACAAAAAAGTGTCGTTTCAGCCAAATCAAAACTTCAATTTGGCTTAAATGGGATAATAAATTGACGTTTCAGCCAAATTGAAACCCAAGGGAGCGTTACTTACCAAGGAATACTGGCCTAACCAATGAACTATTTCTCTATACACAGGGCGGCAGCGGCGGCTACACTCTGCCCCAGTATCATAAATACCGGCTCCATGCGTATGCTACCAAAGGCTATATGCGAGCTGGATATGCAAATTGGTACAAGCAGATTGCTGCACTCAGCAGGCTTGGGTATGAGGCTGCGGTAATCAATGCTGTACGGGCCGCCGCAGTGCGTTCGTCATAGCGGGTGGTGGCTATACCCAATGGCGATGCGGCATCAAGAAGCGTACGGTCGTTGGGGGTCACTGGCAGCCACAACAGGACTGCAGGGTGCTAAGCAGGGTTCTTTTTTTTAGGTAGCCTTGTTTTATACCATAGCGGATGGCCGATTCTGCAACGTTCTCCTCTTTAGCTATACTGTTTACACTTTGGCCGCTGTTGAGCTTCTGCTGAATATTTTCACGCTTAGTACCAGTTATTTTATAAGCCTTCCCTTTGCGGCCATCCGCACCAAAAAAGGCATCAACACCCTCCTTGGTAAACTTGTTGTACGACCGTTGTACGCTGTCCTCGCTCAAATGAAAACAACGCTGCACATCAATTTTGCGGCAAAGACCCTGATGAATGAAATTGCTGGTAATAAAGCGAAAGGCATTTAAATCTTCCTTGTTGTGGGCGTAAACAGGAAGCCCGTTAACAATGTGTTGTACAATACCTTCCTGCTCATAAACACCAAGACTAGCAGATATCAGCTTTGTATCGGCTGGAAAAAGAGGGAGCAATAACTTCATGCCTAAAATTACGCACCTTCATTTTACGAACAAAATCAAAATGTTACACCTAAACCGCTTACGAGGCAAGGAGTTCTGAGATTGAAGCTTTTAGCAGCGGGCATGTTCGTAACAGGCATTACAGAAATAGCCGACTGGGCGAATTTTTGAAAGAGCTGGAGCTTACCGAGGGCCGAGCAACAGGAATGCCTACTATACTAAAAGAACTTAGGGACAATGGTTCGCCTGAACCCAAGTTCTTCACTGATGACGACTATACACTTTTTGAAGTAGAGCTATTTGTGCATCCTGCGTTTGAAGCAAAGCAGCCATTTGTGCCTGAGGAAAGTGTGGCCGCTACATTAGACAGCATTGATACCGTCTTAAACCAACTACTGGATTATTGCGGTTTTAACCTGGCCGAATCAACATGTAGTGCCATAGCTGCTATCCAGGCTGGCACCAAAACTGGTGAGCTACAAAACATTGATAATCAAGCAATCGAGACTATTGCTGCTTTAGACAGTGCCATAGCTGAAAATGCCACCCAAACACCTTAGCAGTTGGTCCGCCCGCCCGCCGTTCCGCCCATCTCTACAGAGTAAAGAGCGTAGTTTCGGGCGGAACGGTGATGATAACGCCACTCAGCCCCCTTAACAGTTGTTCCGACCGTCTTTACAGGGTAGAGACCGTTGGTCGCGCCGTTCGTCTCTACAAGGTACAGATTGGTGGCAACATTGATTACACCTCACAATTAACGTTAGACGTAAAGCTGATATGTAGGCTATTACACACTCTTTTTCAAACTGCTGTTTGCCAACCTAAAATAGGTATCATAAAGGCATAGGTTGGGTGTCCTGCGCAAATAGTTTCCCATTATTTCGAAAAATAGTTTTATTACTGTAACAATTTTTTAGAACCTGCACCAAAGGATATACATACCAGCCAACAGCGCATACGGTAAGGCGCCTTGTTTGGTTACAATTCTTCAATTTGGTACATGCCCAATCTAACGCCATTAATGTATCGGTAAAAGGCAGCGGCATGCCGGTATTGTTTTTGCCGGGGTTTGCCTGTCCGGGTTCGGTTTGGGATGAAACGGTAAACAACCTAACGCCGGGCTTTCAGGCACATCTGGTTACCTATGCGGGATTCAATGGTGTTAGCCCTATTCCCATGCCTTGGTACCCGGCGCTAAAAGAAGCCCTGAAACAATACATTATTGACCAACAAATGCAGCAGGTATATATTGTAGGCCACAGCATGGGCGGCAACCTGGCCACCGACCTTGCCGCAGCCCTGCCGGAAAGGGTTACAAAAATATTGCTTGTAGATGCCATACCCTGCATGCGGGAACTGATGATGCCCGGCGTGCCCGCCGAAGGGGTTGGATATGAAGCCCCCTACAACACGCAAATGCTTAATATGGATGAAAATGCCATTAAGCAGTATGCTAACATGATGGCCAGTAACATGACCAATAACAAAACAGGTAAAGATTCGATTATGCAATGGATGGTAAAGGCTGACCGAAAAACCTTTGTTTATGGCTATGTTGACCTGCTGAAGCTTGATTTGCGCAGTGCATTGCCCAGCATAAAAGCGGATGTACTTATTTTAGGCGCTTCATTTCCAAGTAAGGAGGTTGTGCAGGCCAATTATGAAAAACAATATGCTCAACTTACCAAAAAGCAAATTGTACTGGCCAACAACAGCAAGCACTTTATTATGTACGATGAACCAACGTGGTTTTATGCGCAAACAAACACATTTCTAAAAAAATGAGTCCCGTCCTTGAACAGCAGTTTGCGCAATTATTTGACCAATACAAAAGCATGGTGCTACAGGTATGCACCGGCTTTTTACAAGGCGATAAAGTATTGGCACACGATCTTTTACAGGAAGTATTCATCAACAGCTGGATTGCCCTACCAAACTTTAAAGGTGAAGCAAGTGCTAAAACATGGATTTATAGAATAACGGTAAACACCTGCTTAACCCACTTACGAAAGCAAAATGGTAAACGCAAATTGCAGGTGCAGGGTTTGCCCGAACAGGTGGCAGAGATAGTGGCCGATACCAGCGTGCCAATAGATTATCATGAGCTATACCATGCCATTGGCCAATTGGAAAGTACCGACCGGCTAATTATTATGATGGTTCTGGACGAAATGGAATATACAGAGATAAGCAATGTAATGGGCATAAGTGAAGGAACACTGAGGGTAAAAATTCACCGGATTAAACAACGATTAAAAAACATTATGCATCATGGATAATTTTCTGGACGACCTCAAAAGCAGTTGGAAAGCACACAAAGCGCAAACAGCACCCGTCGTAGATGTCAAGGCATTATTAAGCAAGGCAGAAGTTTATAAAAAAAACTCCATCCGCTTTCAGCACGGCAATGTTATGGTACTGTCTGTAACGCTAATTTTATATTGTACATTTTTCTATAAATTTCTGCTTTACGGAACCCGATTGAGCCAGTCTGGATTTATCATGATGGCCGTTCCGCTGTTCATTCGCATTGTGGCTGAGATGATAAGTATTGCAAAAGGGCGAAATATAAAATTGGACGAGAACGCATTCCATCACAATCAGCAAATGACCCAATACACCGCTTTCCGCAAGTGGATGCACGGCCCTGCAACCTATACCATTATGGGGTTTTATACGCTGGGATATTATTTCATTATGGTTCAGTTTTCCGAATTGGTTTCACGGTGGCTCATTATCCTCATGTGCGTTGCTTACCCCTTGGTTGCTTACATCATAATTAAACAAGTACGCAGAGGCATTAAAAATGAAATGGAGCAGTTACAATGGATGTCGAAATGGAATAAGGAAATGATTGAAGAATGATACCTTTTGCCGACGTGGGCAACGCTTTCTCACAGAATCAAAAAGGCTTGGCTAATAATACAAATTCTGCTTTGTCCTTGTTTTTCAGTGTAATGGAAATATGAGGCGATTAGTTACTTGCAATAATTTCTAGCAGTCTAGTACCGTTGCTACCCCTTTATGCCTTAGCTTTAACGTCTATTGGTTGCTAATTTTTTGTGTATGAAAAATATCAGGTTAAAGTTTGCTGGTTTGTGGTTGAGTATAATGCTTGGTGTTGCAGGTTATGCGCAGGTAAGTGCAGGCCAATTGCTCACCAATAGTTTAACCAATCCGCTGGGCGTACCGGTTGATTCGCCAACTTTTAGCTGGGTAATTTTGGCAAATGGCCGAAGCATAACCCAACAAGCTTTTGAAATAAAACTAATGGAGGTTGCGGCCACAGGTAAAACAAAGATGGTATGGCAATCAGGCAGGGTAGCCAACGGCAGGTCGGCACAGGTGCCTTACAGCGGCAGCAGGCTACAGGCAAATACCCGCTATAGCTGGCAGGTAAGGGTTTGGGTAAATGGAACAGATAAGCCTTCTGACTGGAGCGAAGCTGCAAGTTTCCACACAGGCTTTATGGGTGAGGCAGATTGGCGCGCTGCATGGGTGGCACAACCCGCAGCATTTGCCGATACTTTAACCAGGCCGGCACAATTGTTTCGAAAAGGCTTTGGGTTAGGTAAAAAACCAGTGAGAGCCATGCTTTTTATAACCGCCCAAGGCATGTATGCTGCAAGGCTTAATGGCGTACAAGTAAGCAACGACTGGCTTACGCCGGGTTGGACCTCCTACAACAAAAGACTTCAGTATCAGGTGTATGATGTAACTGCGCTTGTAAAGCGCGGCGAAAACGCATTGGCGGTAACCTTGGCTAATGGCTGGTACCGCAGCCCATTGGGATGGGTAACCAACAAAGACATATATGGCAAGCAACTGGCTTTGCTTGCCCAGCTTGAGGTACAGTTTGCCGATGGCACTTCGGAGTGGATAACTACGGATAAAAGTTGGAAAACTTCAACTGGTGCCATAAGATTTTCTGAAATTTATAATGGCGAAACGGTGGATATGCGGCGGTATGAGGCCGGCTGGGATAAACCCTTGTTTAACGACCTAAGTTGGAGTGCCGTTGCTGTTAAAACATTTGATAAACAAAGGCTTTTGCCAACCGTAAACGAGCCTGTAACCACTAAAGAACGCTTTGCGCCGGTGCGTATATTTACCACGCCCAATGGCGAAAAGGTAGTTGACTTTGGCCAAAACTTGGTAGGCTGGGTAAGGCTGAAAGCAAAGGGTAAAGCCGGCGATACCATTACCATAACCCATGCCGAAGTGCTAGATAAAACCGGCAACATGTACTATGCTAACCTGCGTGGCGCTGCCTGTACCAACACCTACATTACCGATGGTAAGGGCGAAAATAGTTTTCATCCCCATTTTTCGTGGCAGGGTTTTAGGTATGCTGCTATAAAAGGCTACCCCGGCAACCTAACGGCAGATAAGCTGGAGGCTGTGGCCTTGTATTCTGATATGCCTCAGGCCGGCACTTTTTCTACTGGTCATGCTCTGGTCAATCAATTGCAGCACAATATACAGTGGGGGCAGCGGGGCAATTTTCTGGATGTACCCACCGACTGCCCGCAACGCGATGAGCGCTTGGGCTGGACCGGTGATGCACAAGCCTTTTCGGCCACTGCGGCTTATAACTTTGGCGTTCGCAACTTTTTTGCCAAATGGCTGGCCGATGTAGAAGCCGATCAGGTAAATGGTGCCGTACCCTGGGTGGTGCCCAATGTGCTGAGTGCTACCAACGTAAATAGTGCCGGCTGGTCAGATGTGGCCACCATTATACCTTGGAATATGTACTTGGCCTACGGCGATACGTCTATTTTAAGCGCATCGTACGCTTCCATGGCAGCCTACCTTGGTAGCCTTCAAAAAGCTGCCGGACCCGATAACCTTTGGGACAGTGGCTTTCATTTTGGCGACTGGCTTTTTTACCGACCCGATGACGACAACGATGGCCGCGCTGCCGTTACCGATAAATACCTGATAGCCCAATGCTTTTATGCCCACTCTACCGACTTGCTTGCCAAAGCAGCAAAGGTGCTGGGCAAAACATCTGATGCCGATAAGTACAAGCAACTTGCAGCAGACATTCGTGCGGCATTTCAAAAAGAATACCTAACGCCTAGTGGCAGGCTGGTATCGGGTACGCAAACGGCCTACGTACTCACCCTTCAGTTTGATATGCTGCCGGTAGCCCTAAGGCAGCAGGCCGCAGCAAGGCTTGCCCATAGTGTACGCGAATATGGCCACCTTACCACCGGATTTTTAGGCACGCCTTATCTCAATCACCTGCTTACACAGTATGGTTATCACCATTTGGCCGCCCGCCTGTTGTTGCGGGTTCAATATCCTTCGTGGCTTTACCCGGTTACCATGGGTGCCACTACTATATGGGAGCGCTGGGATGGGCAAAAGCCCGACAGCAGTTTTCAAAACCCGGGCATGAACTCCTTTAACCACTATGCCTACGGGGCCATTGGCGATTGGCTTTACAAAAGGGTTGCCGGTATTGATATAGATGCAAATGCACCCGGCTATAAGAATATTATACTCAAACCGTATCCGGTTGATACCCTTGGAAAAGTACAGGCATCGTTGCAAACGCCTTATGGAAAATTAACCGCCACCTGGTACACCAACGCCGATTCGGCTTATTACGAAGTAACCATACCGCACAATGCTACGGCAACCATACACCTGCCGGCAGAAGATGCTTTGCAGGTATTTGAAGCCAATAAGCCATTGTTTACATTGGTAGAACAGGCACAAGTAAAACAGCAGGAAGGCCGTGTAATCTTCGCACTCAGTTCGGGTACCTATCATTTTAGTTTTCCCTATAAATCTAGTACTCTTGTTGCTAAAACATGGGCAAAACAGCATGAATAAAGGTAAAACCGGGGTAAAGTATTTGGTAGTGATATGGGCAGCTGTTTGGTGTATTTCCACCTCATGGACATGGCCAGCTTTACCGCCCACCTACGAGGCAGATATAATTATTTATGGCGGCACCTCAGCGGCCATTATAGCGGCTGTACAGGCCAAAAAAATGGGCAAATCGGTGCTGGTTGTATCGCCCGATGTGCACTTGGGTGGCCTTTCGTCGGGTGGGTTAGGCTTTACCGACAGCGGCGATAAAACCGTGATAGGCGGCCTGGCCAGGGAATTTTACCACCGCATGTACCTACACTACGCACAGGATAGTGCCTGGCGCTGGCAGCCCCGCAGCCAATATGGCAACAAGGGCCAAAGCACGGTAGCCCTAGACAGCACCTACAAAACCATGTGGATTTTTGAGCCACACGTAGCAGAGGCTGCCTTTGAAGCATTGGTAAAAGAATATGGCCTTACCGTACACCGCAATACTTGGCTCAATAGGGAAAAGGGTGGAGTAATTAAAAAAGAGACCATCATTACATCTTTTACTACCCTAGATGGCGCACAATACAAAGGCAAAATGTTTATTGACGCCACTTACGAAGGAGACCTAATGGCGGCAGCCGGCATAAACTACCATGTAGGCCGCGAGGCCGGCAGCTTGTATGGCGAAAGCTGGAATGGCGTGCAGGCGGGCATTGCCTACCAGCACCACGAATTTAAGTATGCAATAGACCCTTACATAATACCGGGCAACCCTGCCAGCGGCCTGCTGCCCGAAATAAGCCCCCACCCGCCGGGCGAAAATGGCAGTGGCGATAAGCGCATGCAAGCTTACTGCTTTCGCATGTGCATGAGCACCCACCCCGATAATAGGGTGCCTTTTCCGTGCCCCGAAGCCTACAGCCCCGCCCGCTATACCCTACTTACCCGCCTGTTTAAAGCCGGCTGGTTAAGCATTTTTGGCAAATACGACCCCATACCCAACCGCAAAACAGATACCAATAACTCCGGCCCCTTTAGTACCGACTTTATTGGTGGCAACTACGACTATCCGGAGGCGAGCTATGGCCGCCGCCGCCAGATTATAAAAGCCCACGAGGACTACCAGAAAGGCTACTTTTATTTTTTGCAAAACGACCCCTCTGTGCCCGACGCCATACGCACCCGCATGCAGGACTACGGGCTGGCTAAAGATGAGTTTAAAGACAACGGCCATTGGCCTCACCAACTGTACATACGGGAGGCTCGCCGCATGGTGGGTGTACAGGTAATGACCGAAAACCATGTGCTGCGCAAAATACCCGTGACCCAATCGGTAGGCATGGGCTCGTATATGCTGGACTCGCACAATACACAGCGCTACGTAACCAAAGAGGGGTACGTACAGAATGAAGGTGATGTGGAAGTACCTACCGGCGGCCCGTACAGCATTGATTACCGCAGCCTCATACCCAAGCCGGCTGAGTGCAGTAATCTGCTTGTGCCAATATGCATATCCAGCTCGCATATAGCCTTTGGTAGCATACGCATGGAGCCGGTATTTATGATACTGGGGCAGAGTGTAGCCGCCGCTGCCGCCCTGTGTATA
>RDXD01000512.1 GCA_004292575.1 Bacteroidota bacterium | reverse complement strand
GGCACCTTGCAAAAAATACTTGCAACAAACTGCGGCCTTTTGCTGCTTTTTGTGTTGTTTTATGCTTTATTTCAAAAATCAGTTGCATTATGCGGACAACACAATCTCTCGATACCATTTACATCAGCTTTCGCTGGTTTGCAAAACGCACCTTCTTACTGGCAGGTGGAGCATTGCTTTTTTCGGGGGCTTTGTTTAGCCAAGGCCGCAAGCAGCAGCCTTCCGACCAAGAATTGCAAGCATTGGCCGATAGGTACGTGAAAACGCCCATTAAGCGGGAAGTACAGAATAATGGCGACGTGTTTTTGCAACGCCATTTGACCCCTTATTTGCAAGCAGGCCGCGCAACGCATAGCCACGATGCCACTGCCTCAGCCGACCATGGCCACAATCATAACGACGAAATGCTGGAGACTTTTTTAAACCGACCGCACCCCAGCGTGGCTACTTTGAACAATTATTTTGACGATGCTGCTAAAGAATTTAAAGTGCCCATAGCCTTGCTACAGGCCACCGCACAAGTGCAAAGCAATTGGACTCAGGTAAGCGTATCCATCTACGGCTCGTGGGGTGTAATGGGGCTGGTGCAAAACGCCGATGTGCAACAGATAACCCAGGCCGCAAAGCTATTGCGAACCACGCCCGAGGCCATACAGCAGCATGCGCAAACCAACATACGGGCCGCCGCTGCATTATTGGCCCTGTATCACCGGCAGTCCATTGCCGAGGCCAACCCTTGGTTTGAAGCCGTGGCTAAACTTACCGGCCTTACCGATAAAGACATGCGGATACAATTGGCACAACGTGTGTATGATGTGGCACTTCAAGGCAGTAAAACCATTAGCCTTTGGGGCGAAATTATACAATTACAACCCACTGCTAACCTCGAACAGCCAAGATTGGCACCCAAACGGCGTACCGGCAAAGACAGCTTACCCACCATTGTTGGTCTTAACTATCCTGCCGCCATACCAAATCTTACCACCTGCAATTTTAATAGCCGCCCAGCAGGCAGTGCCATCAATTTCTATTTTGTACACTATATAGCCACCGGCACCTACGAAGGGGCCATTAGCTGGTTTAAAAACTGCAGCAGCCAAGTAAGTGCACACTATGTGGTACGCAACAGCGATGGCCAAATAACACAGGTGGTAAACGAGGCCGACCGCGCCTGGAGCCAAGGGGTAACGCTGTACAACGACCAAGGCATTGGGGTGGAGCACGAGGTGCTGGCCAGCAACCTTAGCATGTGGAACAGCGAGCCCATGCTTAACGCGGCGGGCAGCCTCTGCAGCGATGTGTGCAACCGAAATGCCATACCCAAAATAAGGCGGAGCACGAATGGCGAACGCGGCATATACGGCCACAGCGATGTTAGGGCCACCGACTGCCCCAACATGACCGCAGAGCAATGGAATCAGTTTTTTGCAAAAGTGCAAAATGCCTTGCCCGGCGTAAATAGCCCCACCCTGTTTTCAATAGCCAGTACTGGGGCCAACACGGTGGTAAGTGCCAGCTGGCGCGCCAATACCGAGTCAAATTTGGCAGGTTACCGCCTGTATTATGCCCTTAATGACGACCTTAACCAATGGGCACTGGCCGCCAACGAAACCACGCTTACGCCAGCCACTACTTCCGTTAGCCTTAGTGCCAACCAGTTTGTGGTGCCACCTGCAGGCGCGGTATATCACTTTAGGCTTACCGCAGTAGTTACCAACGGTAGCAATCCCTTGGTAGAAAGCGGCCCAAGCGATGTGTATGCCCGATCGAGCAACGTGCCGGGCCAAAAAGTGCTGATTGTAGATGGCTTTGACCGCACCAGCGGATCGTATAGCCAGGGCACCCACAACTTTGCAACCCGGTATTTTAGAGCCCTGCGCGACCGCGGGCTGGTGCAAGTAAGCACCGTGGCCAACGAAAAAGTGGAGGATGGCACCATTAACCTGGCAGACTATGCCATGGTGGTGTGGTTTGTGGGCGACGAATCGAGCGCCAATGTGGTGCTAAGTGCCAGCGAGAAGACCAGAGTATCTGCCTACCTCAGTGGCGGTGGCAAGCTGCTGATAAGCGGCTCGGAAATAGCGTACAACCTTGGCAGAAGTGCTGCCAGCGCCTTTGATTTGGCCTTTATGAACGGATTTTTGAAAGCCAACTATATAGGCGATGGTGCAGGTGGCTACGCGCCGGCCATTGGCATTGCAGGCACAGATTTTGCAGGCTTGAATCTGCCGTTTGGCGTAATTTACCCCGAAGATTTTCCGGATGATATAGCGGCTGTGGGCGGCGCAACCGATATTTTTGACTATGCGGTAGCCGGTAAAAAGGGCGGTGTGGCCTTCAAAGGCAATTTTGGAACAGGAACAACGCCGGGAGCACTGGTTTATGTGGCGTTTCCGCTAGAAACCGTGGCGGATGCCGGTATGCTAGCCTTTATGGAAAAGACGTTGGCTTATTTTTCGGCCACGCCACTACCGCTGGCACCCACTGCCAATGCCGATGCCGCCACTGCCCAAAGCGGGGTGGCCAAGCGCATTTATGTGTTGCAAAACGATGCCAACAACGGCACCAGCATAAATCCCGCCAGTTTAGAGGTTGTAACCCAGCCTGCCAATGGTGCCGTTACCGTTGAGGCCGGTGGTCAGCTTATTTATCGCTCTACCCTTGGCTTTACAGGTGCCGATAATTTTCAATACCGGGTTCAGAATACACTTAACCAATGGTCAGGAGCGGCCACGGTGTCGGTAACCGTTGCCCCGGCAGCGGCTTGCAATGCCAACGCCCCCGAGGTGGATGATGCGTTTCCCGTTCGCGATTTGCGCGGCGCCTGGATTACATCGGTCTTTAACCTTGACTGGCCCACGCAGCGCACGGCTTCGCCCGCAGTACAGCAGGCCGAGCTTTTGCGCATTTTAGATACGCTGCGCAGCACCGGCTTTAACACCGTGTATTTGCAGGTGCGCACCGGTAGCGATGCGCTTTACCAGTCCAATATGCCCTTTGAGCCCTGGAGCTTTTACCTTACCGGGGTAGAAGGCCAACAGCCCAACCCCGTGTGGGATCCGCTGGCCTTTGCTGTGGAGGCGGCACATGCCCGTGGCCTCGATATTCATGCCTGGATAAATCCGTACCGGGCCCGCACCGGATCGTATCCGCTGGCCACAAACCACCTTATTAACCAGCGCCCAAGCTGGATACTCAATATTGGAACCAATGTTATTTTAAACCCCGGATTGCCCGATGTAAGAAGCTATTTGAAGGATTTGATGGCAGATATTGCTACCCGCTACAATGTGGATGGCGTACATTTTGACGACTACTTTTATCCCAGTGCTATTAGTACAGAAGATGCCGGAACCTACGCGGCCTTTAACCCCGAAAGTATTGCCAACATACAAGACTGGCGCCGCAGCAATGTAAACCGCATGATTGCCATGGTTTACGATACCATTCAGAAAATAAACATGGCCTCTAACCGCAATGTGGTGTTTGGCGTAAGTCCGTTTGGCATTTGGAAAAGTGGCACGCCCAGCGGCATCAGTGGGCAGTCGTCGTTTAGTGCGTTGTACTGCGACCCCATAGCCTGGCTACAAGCGGGAACGGTTGACTATGTGGCACCCCAACTGTACTGGCGCATTACCGGGGCGCAAGATTACGACCGCCTATCGCAGTGGTGGAACGACCAGGGCAGTTTGTATGGCAGGCATATATACCCCGGCTTGGCCTGGTATAAAATGGTGGATGCCAACAATTGGGCGAGCAGCGAGATAGAAGCGCAAGTAACGCTAAACCGCCTGCCGGTACGCCAGCAAATTTTAGGCGAAATTGGCTACAGAACGGGTCAGATAATGGCGGATAGCAAGGGGTTAAAAACAAATTTACAGCAAGGCCTGTACCGCCACAAAAGCTTTGCGCCGGCCATGGCTTGGAAAGATGCCGTGTGCCCCAACGCGCCGCTTGATGTGCGCTTGCAGGGTGGTAGTTTGGTTTGGACGGTGCCCGGTGCGGCCTCCGATGGCGACCTGCCGGTAAAGTACGTGGTGTACCGCTATGCCAGCGCTGCCGAAGCTACCAGCCAGCCCGGCGATGGCCGTAAGGTGTACGACATTGTGCAGGGCACCAGCCTGGTATTGCCGCCTGCCGATGCCGCCAATGCATTTTTTGTGGTTACCAGCCTCGATAAAAACAACAACCAAAGCGAGCCCAGTGCCGGATTGGTTTTGCCCATTACGGGGCTAAAGTTTGGTGTGGTACAAGTGGCCAACCAAGCCAAGCTACAATGGAGCACGGTAACCGAGGTAAACACTGCATTTTTTGTGCTGGAAAAAAGCACCGATGGGGTGAATTTTGAGCGTATTGGAAGTGTGGCCGCCGCAGGCTACAGCCAGTTGCCAAAGCAATACATTTGGTTTGATAACCAATTGCTAAATGGGAAGCAGTATTACAGGCTAAAAATTGTGGATGCTGATGGCAAAATGCGCTACTCGGCGGTACAGCTGCTGGTGGTGGCCATGAATCAATCACAGGTGGTGGTGGCTCCAAACCCCTTTAATCAGGCATTGGCACTTACCAACTTAAGGTTGGCTGAAACGGTAAGCCTGATTGATATGGGTGGTAGAATAGTGCAACAGCGCAGTGTAAAAAACATCACGGGTGTTACGCTTCAAACCACCGGTCTGGCGCCGGGCATGTACCAATTAAGAATTGTGATGGCAGATGGAAGCGTTCAGGTGCACAAGGTTGTAAAGCAGCCGTAACTGAGTATAAAATCCACTGTTGATACAGCCGCTGATTTACCCAATTTTGGGGCAGCGGCTGTTTTTTTCCCGCTACTTTGGCCGCTGTATAGCAAAGCCGCACGGCATTTACCGCTTACGTTATGCATCCCTCCAGCCAGCAATCAAACAATAAGAATAGTGTCACCAGAAACGTGGTCTGGGTTTCGTTTTTACCCAGCCACCCGCTACCAATTGCTGTTCGGAAACGCCCGTTGCAGGTATTGCATTTCGGCAAGTAGATAACCCAAATGCTCCGTATGCACGCCGGACAAGCCACCCGTTTGATTGGCTGTAGCCTGGGGCAAATCCAGTTTAGCGTGCAGGTAGGCCGCCTCTACGGTGAGGTGCCAGTTGTTTTTTAGTAAAATGTAATCTACAAAGCCCGGGTCGTAGGGCGGTTTCTGGCACAACTCATTGCTGTAGTCCCAAAGCGCTAACGCAGCATCTGCCATATTTTGGCGGCTGGTGGTCGTACCCAAGTGAAGCCGTTCGAGCCAATCTTTACTCCACCGCAGGTGGTATGTCACCTCTTTCAAGCTTTTTTGGGCTATGCCACTCAGCTGCCTATTTTGGCACTGGGCCAGTTGGCTGTATAAGGGCTGTTGGTAGGCTGCAAAAAGAAACACTTTTAGCACGGTTTGCCCCCAATGGCCATTGGGCAGCTCGGTAAGCAGGTGGTTTAAAAATTGCCGCTCGGTGCGCAAATACGCCAAGCTGTCTTCGGTGGCAGGGCTTGCGGTGGCTGCGGCATGGCTTTGGGGCGTAGCGTTTATAATGGCGGCGGCATACTGGTACAAGTTGCGCGCCTGGCCAAGATAGTCGAGGGCAATATTGGTAAGCGCAATGTCTTGTTCCAACGCGGGGCCATGGCCTGTCCAGGCACTCAATCGCTGGCTCATAATAAGGGAGTCGTCGGCCAGCATGAGCACATACTGCGCCAGTGGTGGGGTATTGGGATGGGTGGCTTGCAAGGCTATGTTGTTTATAAGGCTGTTTGTATTAAAGGCGAAAGCTGCGGAGGCGATATAAGGTGGGCTTGGTTGGTAACCTCTTAAATATGCTTCAGCTCTATAGGCAAGCTATAGAACGTGGGGTGGCGGTAAACTTTATCGGCGGCGGGGTCGTAAAAGCTGTCGGCATCATCCGGGTTGCTGGCGTGGATGTGCTGGCTCTGTACCACCCAAATGCTGATGCCTTCTTGCCGCCGGGTGTAAACATCTCGGGCGTTTTCCATGGCCATGGTGGCGTCGGCCGCGTGCAAACTGCCTACATGCTTATGGTCGAGGCCCTGCTTACTGCGCACAAAAATTTCCCAAAGCGGTTCCATTTCCCCTGGCACCAAGGTTTTGGCAGTGTTACCTGCTTCGGGTGTGCTTCCCGCGCTTTCACGATCGCCGTAGTCGCCGTAGCGCAAAATTGATATGGTATATGGCATGGTAATGGATGATTTATAATTTGGTTGAAAAAGCCTCAAGCCTTCGCTTATCTAGTTTTACTGAACTCACAAAAAATTGCCACCAATGCATTGGCTTCGTTATCTATCGCTTGAACTACACCATCGCTTTTTAGAGTATTTGATTCCGGTATCATTTCTAACCACAATTTTGTTTCATCTGTTTCTTCGCTAACGGTTTCCATTTTCAAGATACAGTCTTTAGCGCTCTTAGCCTGCACGCTGCTCGATAGTTTGCTGCAAGAGAAGTGCACGAACGAATAATCTCACCTGAAAATTGGCTCTCAACCCTGTTACTTGGAAGCGAATTCGTCAGCTCAGTAACGGCTAGGGCAAAGGCTTTCGTTTTTTTTCAAGTTGTCAATATTCATACGGTTGACAAAATTTTCTATGTCGCCGAAATCTTCAATCCGCATCTGGTTTTCCAATTTGGTGCGGAGGAGCGCTTGCGCCCATTTGCCGTAAGTTTCCTTGGTCCACACTTCATCAATTGCCTGCTGTGCCAAACTATTGGTCAATTTTTCCAAATAGTAGGCACCAATGCGTTATTCAATTTCTGTAGCTTTCTGTTTGGAATAATTTCGTTGCCAAAAGAGCAGAAACTCGCTGTGCCTAGCCAGCTTTTCATTCATTTCATTTACAAAAAACTTGTGTATCCATGGCGGCCACCTTTTCTAAGATTAACGAACAAGACTCCACCAACGGGCTATTTTACGCTGCTTTTTGTTCATTCAGGGTTGGCATGTCGCTGCCCATCTCGCTTTGGCCGCTGCGCTGCTTTTCGGCATAAGCTGCGGCCGCTTCCCGCACCCAGGCACCATCGTCCCAGGCTTTATTGCGGGCATCAAGGCGTTGTTTATTGCAGGGGCCATTTCCCTTTAGCACTTCCCAAAACTCGTTCCAGTTAATGGCACCAAAATCGTAGTGGTTGCGTTCCTCATTCCAGCGCAGGTCGGGGTCGGGCAGCGTCATACCCAGGGTTTTTACTTGTTCGGCACAGATGTCCACAAATTTTTGGCGCAGTTCATCATTGGTAAAGCGCTTTATCTTCCACTGCATGCTTTGCTGGGTGTTTGGGCTTTCGTCGTCGGGGGGGCCAAACATCATGACGCTGGGCCACCACCAGCGGTTTATGGCATCCTGGCACATGGCGCGCTGTTCCGCCGTGCCTTGGCTAAGCACCAGCAAGGTCTCAAAACCCTGGCGTTGGTGAAAGCTTTCCTCCTTGCACACCCTTACCATGGCACGGGCATAGGGTCCATAGCTGGTGCGGCAAAGTGGCACTTGGTTCATAATGGCAGCACCATCTACCAGCCACCCAATGGCGCCCATATCGGCCCAAGTGAGCGTGGGATAGTTAAAAATGGATGAATACTTGGCCTTGCCGCTAAGCAGTTGTTGGTACATTTCGTGGCGGCTTATGCCCAAGGTTTCGGCAGCACTGTACAAATACAAGCCATGGCCTGCCTCGTCTTGCACTTTGGCCATCAAAATGGCCTTGCGCTTTAGGGTTGGGGCGCGGCTTATCCAATTGGCTTCGGGCAGCATGCCCACAATTTCGCTGTGTGCATGCTGGCTTATTTGCCTAATTAGGGTTTGGCGGTATTTCTCCGGCATCCAATCTTTAGGCTCTATTTTTATTTCGGTGTCAATTTTGTGCTGAAAACGCTCAGCGGCATCTACGGCTTGCATGGCAATGGCTTTTGAACCACAAACTTAACGCCCAAAATCGTAAAAAAACTAACAAGCGTTAGTATTTTTAGACAGGTGCTGGTGTTACAGCGTTTCTAAACTGTTAATTGTACCATTAGGGTAGGTTAAGCCAATGCCGCAAGTGCTGCTTTAATCTTTCCAAACCCTTTTTGCAAATCTTGCCGGCTGGCGGCATAGCTAATGCGTATGCAGTTTGGTTCGCCAAATGCGCTGCCGCTTACCGTACTTACATGGCCTTTTTCCAGCAGGTACATGCACAGGTCGTCGGCGTTTGCTATCAGCAAATCATCCACCTTTTTGCCAAAAAAACTACTCACATCCGGAAACACATAAAAAGCACCATCGGGCTCCACGCATTTTACGCCCGGCATATCGGCCAACATGGCCATTACCATGCTGCGGCGCTCAGCAAATTCGGTTACCATGGCATAGGTGGCCGTAAGTGGACTGGTAAGAGCCACCACCGCTGCTTGCTGGGTTACCGCGTTAGAGCCACTAGTAAACTGACCCTGTAGCTTTTCGCAAGCCTTAGCAATGGTAGGGTGGGCGGCCATATAGCCCAGTCGGTAGCCAGTCATGGCAAATCCCTTACTCAATCCATTAATTACCACTACCCGGTCTTTAATGGCTGCAAATTGTGCAATGCTCTCATGCCCACCCACATAGTTGGTGTATTCATAAATTTCATCGCTCATGATGATGATGTTGGGGTAGCGCTCAAAAACCAGTGCCAAGGCGGCCAGTTCTTGTTTGGTGTAAACCGTGCCGGTGGGGTTACCCGGGCTGCTAAACATAAACAGTCGGGTGCGGGGCGTAATGGCTGCCTCCAACTGCTCGGCAGTTATTTTATAGCCACTTTCGTAGCTGGTGCGCACCATTATGGGGGTGGCTTCGGCCATGCGCACAATTTCGCTATAGCTTACCCAAAATGGGGTTGGTATTACCACTTCATCGCCGCCCTCTACAGTAGCAAATATGAGGTTTGCAATGCTTTGTTTGGCCCCGGTGCTTACCACAATTTGGTCGGGGGTATAGGTAAGGTTATTGTCGCGCAGCAGCTTTTGGCACACGGCCTGGCGCAGCTCGGGGTAGCCCGCCACGGGGG
>RDXD01000511.1 GCA_004292575.1 Bacteroidota bacterium | reverse complement strand
TGTAAGGCCTTGCTTTGCCCACCGGTTGGCGCAAAAGCTGAAAATTGAGAGCTTTGTACCTTTGTTCTATTCATGCAGTCTTATCTTTACTGAAACGGAGCTTAAACTACTCAAACCATGATTACAACATATCATTTAACATCGGCACAGGACGTTAATACCGACATACTAGATGCCATTAAGGCTACCTTTAAATCAAGACCGATTACCATTATTGTGGAAGAGGACGACAGCGAATTTGAAATGACGGCAGATATGAGAGCTGTCTTGGATGAACGCTTGCAGGAAGACGAAAGCAGTTATTTATCTGCTGAAGCGTCCATCAGCCAACTCAATAAAAAGTATGGCCTATAACATCATCGTTTCGCCGCGGGCACAAAAAGAAATTGAAAACGCCATTGACTACTACGCGGTGTACAGCACAGACGCACCCGTAAATTTCATTGCTGTTCTCAAAGCTGCGTACAACAGATTGGAAACAAATCCATTTTTTAGGGTTCGGTATAAAAATGTTCGTGCCTTAAAGCTGAAGCGGTTTACGCATGCCCTATATTTTATCATCAACCACGATAAAAATACGGTTCGGGTGCTTTCCTGTTTTCACAGCAAAAGAAACCCTAACAAAAGGCCGAGGCAGGGTGGAAGGTCGCTAAGTTAGGCCTTGACTTGAAGACGATGGTGTACCATGCGTAAGGCTGATAGACATCGCCTTTGCAAACTTTGCAAGTTATTTAACTAAATGCCAAATTATATATTTAATGCATAGGAATTGCATTGTAAAGTACATTTGATTTATGAAAAAAATACTAATAAAATCAGAGCCTTTCAACGGTGTGATTTATTCAGCCCAACTTGTAATTTCCGAGAAAGATCCTATGCTGGCAATGGTTGCGGAATTTAATCCCAAATTAACAGGTTTAGACGGACTCAATTTCGGATGGGATGAATATTGCAAAACCTTTAACTCACATGAGGTAATGCATTCTAAATTCTTTGATTTTTCGAAGTGTTGGATTCGACCAATCATGATAGCGGCTGAAGCTGAGGGAATTAAAGTGCCTTGGGGACTAACTATTTGAAAGGTTTTTTATCTGCTATTCAGACTACAAATTTCCAAAATCTAAAGGAAAGCGACATAGAATCATGTTTGAATTTAATATCGAAAATACGCCGATGCAGCATCGGAATTACAAATGGGAAAGAGCGGACTTGTTTATTTCAAGATTTTTCGATAAAGGATAAACTAGTCCCAATGATACTCCCTTTTTGACGGGGTTTGTGTTACGTTTTTTCCTTTTCAAAAAAGCCGGAATTGATTAAATTTAAATTAGGCTCGCCTCAATCAAATGGCATTTTTCGAAGAATATGTATCGAAGACATCGCCAATTATCTATTGTCTAACAAAACTAGGATTTAATTCCGTTTGGTAGGAGATTGGTTTAAACAGCTTTAAGAATTTGTAATTTTCAAAGCACATAACCCAACTGGAATCACTTTTGCGGTAAGCAAGATATCTTCCATGAGAAGTTATTTACAAGGCAGTGTGAAAAAACAAGCATCTATAAATCCAGCGCTGCAAAGAGTTCTAGGATTGTTTAGATATCTTAATGAACAGATTGTGTATATCTCGTCAGCAAATAAGTGACGAGCTATGATCACTTTAGCCACTCGAAAGAATCAAGGGTGGTGTCGCGACTTTTTCGTAGCTCATTGATAATAGTCATTCTAATATGATTGGATGAAGATAGGTTGACCGATATTGACGGTAGGCCTACATTTTCCACAAATTCTAATAGAGCAATGCATAAGGCGCAAGGGCCATTTTTTCGCTAAATGTGACGAGGATAGCTAGTTTAGGTATATTGTACAAAAGCTGTCCCGCGGCAAAACGAGCCGTTTGAGCTTTGCGCTTCAGTGGAAATTTAATATTAAATTAGTGAAGACAGCCTGCTGAAAAGTCTAATACACCATGCGTAGGCCTCGTTGGTGATTTAAGAAAACCTAAAAAAGGAATTTATGCCACATTGTAAAAAATGTGGTCATGAACTTACGGAGGTGTTCTGCAAATTGGTGAGAACGAAAAAGGGCGGGGCAAGATACCCCGTCCCGCCTTGTAAAGTGTTCCACTTCTTTGTGTGTAACGCCTGCTCTCGTAAGTAATTGACCGCCACTCTCTTGGGAGAGTTCATCAATGCAAAGGAGTTCGGTGGTCCATCACTGAACTTCTTTTTATTATTGGCAAATGTATTTGTTCAAAATATTGAGACCAAATAAAAACATTTATCGGATTCTTTTACCGAATTTCCACATGATTTCTCGCTGAACTGGCTATTGCTGGCGCGGGCCCGGACCTAGCTTACGCTTACCGGCATGTGCTGGTGCTTTACTAAATCAAATTTAAGCGTTTTAAGGCTAACATCAACGATGATATTAACGACTATCTAGGCTCCTAAAAAAGGCTGAATGCAGAATAGTAATTGAATACGCCTCTGGCGTTTGCGGTGTCTCTTGGCTTAAACCGCCCGTCGGTTGGAGCAGCTATAGGATTATGGCCGCAAAACGGTCAGTCACCATAATAAAACGTTCTTTTGGAACGAAGTGCCCAAACGTATTGATTGTTCTACCGTCAACGTCAACCGGCGGGAGATGGCCTGTTCCGACCATAACTACGCGCTGCTTTGTGTCGGGCGAAACGCTGTCTGCACCGAGTGTATCTGGATACCTGCTTGCCTTTCGCTTTTGCTACATGCTGATTGCCTTAGCCAAAGCGCCATAAGCTATAGCGCAGGTTTCGCCCTTATCGTTACGGAGCTCTACGGTGCCAAAAATGCGGTTGCCCACCACCTGCTGCACGTGGGCCTCAGCCACCAGGCTTTTGCTGCGCATGGGTTTTAGGTAGTGCATGGTAAGCTGTGCAGTAGCGGTCATGCCTTCTTTGTAGTACATCAGGCCCAGTAAGCCCAGTGCCAACTCGGCCATGGCGGCCAGTACGCCGCCGTTTACAGCATCGCTGCCAATGCCACCCCCATGGTGGGGCAGCAGCTCGTCTATAATGGCCTTTGGCATTTCGGGCTGCGCCAAATCTATGCGGGCGCCAAGGTGCTGCATTTGTATGCTGCGGTTAAACATCGTTTCTACTTCGGCCCATTTTCCCGAAACGGCAAGGTTGCGGTACTTGTGCAATTGGTTTAAGTCCATAATAAAAGGGTTGGGGGGTAAAAAGAAATAGGCAATGGCAATGGGTGAGGTTACAAAGTAGGCGGCGGGGTATTGGGTGGCGGCTGTGGATGTGTGGTGTGGGTGCGTTGTGGCGCATAGGTGCAGCAGCTGGTGCTAACCGGTGCCCAGCAGTTTCATCTTTAGCAGCTCTATGCGTTTATCGCTCATATTAATAATGTCGAACTGGTATTTTCCGGCAATAATGCGGTCGCCCTGCTTGGGCATGGCCTCGTTTTGTAAAATTACAAAGCCGCTTAGCGTATCCGTGGCATCGGTGGGTAGTTCAAAATTGTACTTTTCGTTTAACACGTCCAGCTCCAGCCTTCCGCTAAACATATACTCGGTTTCCGAAAGTTGTTGCTCCACAAACTCTTCGACGTCGTACTCATCGCGTATTTCGCCAAAAATTTCTTCCAGCAGGTCTTCCATGGTTACAATGCCTGCTGTGCCGCCAAACTCGTCGACCACCCAGGCTATACTTTTGCGGGCTTTCGAAAACTTACCCATCAAATCGGTTAGGCCCATGCTTTCGGGCACGGCGGGAATGGGCAGCAAAATGGCGCGGAGGTCGGGGGCGTTTTTAAACATATCCAACTGGTGTACATAGCCAATAATGTTGTCGATATTGCCTTCGTACACCACAATCTTGCTAAGTTTGGTTTCCACCATTTTTTGGTGCACCGTTTCTATGGGCGTGCTGGCCTCTACCGCCACAATCTCTAGCCTTGGCACCAAGCAGCTGCGCACTTTTACGCCCGGCAGGCTCAGGGCGTTTTCAAACAATTCTTGGTTTAGCTCCTGTTTGTCGTCGTCGGCTTCAAGGCTTTGTTGAAAATAATGCTCTACATCGATGCGGCTAAAGGGTTTTTTCTGCTGGTCGATGGGCTGGTTAAAAATATACTTGAGCAACCACACCGCAAAGCTTACAAACTGCGCACTAATGGGGGCAAAAAGCCGGTAAAAGAACGCCAACAAACCAGAGAAAGCTGCCAGTAAACCATCGCTTTTGGCTTTAAATATGCCCCTGAACATATAAATCAACGCCAGCACCAGCAGGGCGCACACCACTATTTCAAACAGCATTTTAAATATGCCGGTTTGGTCTAGGGCTTCAATGCCGGTGGCGCGGTAAAGCGGCGTTACAAAAGCCGTAACCGATAGGCCATACAGCACAAAAAACAGGGTAAACCCCACCAGCGTGGTACCCATAAATTGGTAGGGGTGTAACAAAAACTGGCTTAGGCGTAGGCCGCTGGCCCGTCCCTGCTTCTTTTTTAGCTCAATGCTTAGCTTGTTGGCACTTATAAAGGCAACTTCTGCACCAGCAAAAAAGCCCACCCAAAGCAAAGACACCACCACAATTATAAACATCATGTTGTTGCAAACTGGTTACGATAACAAGAATAGTCATTTTTGGTGGCTTATAGCCCATGTTGCGGCTTTTTTTGGCAAAGCTTCTGCTTTAAGAGGCACTTGGTCCTGTACCAAGCCGTCTTAGGCTGCCACTGGTGCGTGGCATTTCTGAGGCCAACTGCCATTGTGGGCAATGATTTTTACCCCCAAAAAAGCCATGACTTGGTTTTAGGAAGCCAGCATGTTTTTGATGATAGCGTCGCTGGTATTTTTTAGCACGGGCTATGTCAAGTACAATTGATACGCGCTAACTTGTAGCAACTGGGTGCTAAAAAAGGGTATTCACTAGTGCTGGGTGCGGGCATCCGCCTTGTGCGCTCCCAAGAGCCGGGGCAGTTTGCACGCAAGCCCATACCAGGGTCGCCATGGTATAGTTTTACAGCTATTTTGCCACCCCGGCCTACGCACCCCGTTCGGTTTGGCCGGTTTTATCCGCCGCCAAGCATGCGGTGCTTACCCCAGTGCGGTAGCGGCAGGTTCAATAGCCCTTTTTGCAAGGCATCGCAGCACAAGCGTAATTAAGTTGGTAAAGTAGGGGCATAAAAGTGCAGCTGAGACACCGCAAATTTTCCCCAACACCAACAGAACCATGCCAGCAGCACGGCCAAGTTCAACGCCAACGGTCTTGGCTGCCGCCAAAAAAATGGGATGGTGCTCGCGATGGGTCAAATTGCCGCTCAAGCGGTTTAATCACAGCCCCAATTTAAAGGCAATCATCAATTGGCTTTTCAAGCCATACCAGCCTAAAATAGTAGCGGGAAAAACAGCCCGCCACAAAAAGGCAACCAGTCAACACCAATGCGGCAATAACGGCATGTGTTGACGGGTTGTTTACGCCAATTTAAAGTACGATTACGCTGTTGCTATCGCCAAAGCCGTTAGGCGCAGTGGCATCGGCCTCAGGTTCGTTTATCCAGTTGGTATCGTTGAGGCGGTATTTAAATTCGTGCTTGCTGTCTTTAGGCAAATTAACCTCGGCGCTAAAAGTGCCGTCCTTTTTTTTGCTCATTACAATGCTGTTTTCCCAGTCGCTATTCAGACCCAAAATCTCAGCAGTTTCAATGTTTTCAAGGGTTAGGCTAAATTTAACCTTGCAATAATCTTTGGTTTTGAAGTAAGTTTTCTGTAGCATAAATATTTTAGGTTTTAATGTGTAAACGGTCTAATGTAGTTGCAGTTAATAAAGAATCTGCGCAAAAGTAACCTGCCGCCGCCAAAGGAAAGGGTTTCAGATATGCCCATGGTGTAGATAACTGATGCTGTGTTGCGCGGCCTTTGTAAAGAATTTGATAATTTGAATTGCATTTGTTTTTCATTTCTTTCGCTGGAAAGTTTCTCTAAAGGCGGCAAAAGCGCTGTCCAGTTAAACGTTTATGTTTATAAAATTCATTACGCATGGCCATTGCTCGCTTGCGGGCCTTTTTTCCTACGAATCGTTTCAGGTAATAGAAACCAAACCCACGACAAGCACGTCCAATATTTGCATTGAGTGACGCTATGGCGAACGGGTGGACCAGCGGCTGATAAAGCGCATACAGCATCATGCTGAAAAGAATGGCCGATTTTAATGCCCAACCGGCTGCATTTACGGGGCACAAAAAAGAGCGCAAAGACAAAGATTACCTCAGCTTTGATATGCGACTGGTAAAAGTGGTGAAGCCCGTGCGTAAGGGGCCAGGGTATGTGGTCAGTGGAATTGGCTTGGCATACTGGTAGTGTTGATTGTAACCTAAGCACCGTTGATTGTGGCTTTTGTGTACTTGCTTTTCACTAAATTGATAGCCGCATCGAGCTTTCGCCGAGTCTATCGGCCAACAGGCGCGGTTTTTGCAGCGTAAAGGGTGGCATGTTTGGGTTGTTCAGCCAAAACCGTAAGCACTTTCCAAAAATGTTTAGGAAATTTTCAAAAAAGTTTTGCCGAAGCCCTAATGAAAACTGAAGACCAAATGAAAGCCGATGCAAGGAATGGCAAATAGTAGTAAAATGAAGCATTGGTTAAATAGCGGGAGGTACAAAAGCTAAAAGGGAAAGCTAATTTTAGCGGCGATATAGCTAGGAACCATATTAAAAGCCTGCTCGGTTACATTATTGGGTGAAATGGCGCGTTCTAAAAATGATGTTCTGCCAAAAACGTTGTGCCAGCTAAGGCTTATGTTTTGACCCTTCATGAACTTTTTATCCAAAAAGATGGTTCCAAACAATGTTTCATTGTTTCGAATGTTGAGATATTGGGTTTGAAAGGACGCAAAAAACTGTTTTTTTAAAGAGACTATGCCTTTTGTCGTTACATCTAACAATCTATTTTGGCTAGCCGCACCACCTTTTTCGCCTGCTTGGTTCACAAAGTTTTGCAAGAGTCCTACATTCAACTGAATATTGAATACAGACCTAAACGCCGTGATAATACCACCATTTATGTTTACTGTATGGTTACTGTTATTTACCGGTGCCAAATTTACGATGGCGTTAGAAAATTGCCAATCGTAACCCGCTTCTACCTTTATGGTGGACTTGAGCTGAAAAACATAACTTTTATAAGCGCCAGTTAAGCCTGAGCTGATACCCATTTTGGAAGGCGCAAATGAAGTGAGTATAATGCCAGGACTCAAAAGCAGTGTTGGAATGTAATCGCCTTTTACGCGATTGCCAAAAATCGTGACGGTGAGGCTATTGTTATTGAGCGACTTGTAGGTAGAAACTACCGCCTCGAAGCCAATTTTAGAGATTGGCGCTGTGGTGGCCGCTGTCGTAAAGATGCTCTCGCCGCCGCTAGCAATTGGCGAAGCAAAAAAATACTGACTTGATGGCAAGAACCGACTGGCTGAAACCGCAATTTTAAGCTGCGAAAAAGCTTTTGGCACCTTTTTTATGCCGATGCTTGCGTCGTACACTAAATGCTGTTGTAATGGCGAAGCTGCATTTGGCTTGGTTTGGCCCAAGCCGACTTGCCCCGAAAGCGAATAGGAATTTTGTTTAGAAATTTGCCAATCAACCTTAGTGTACCCGTTAAATGCTCGAAATATTGATTGGTTCTCGCCAGCGACAAGTTCGGTGTAGGGGTCTGTTGCCAAGGCAGACTGGTAGGCAATGTTGTTTTTAGAATTTGATGTGGATTGATCGAAGGCAATGCCGTACTGAAAACTAGAGCGGCGCACAACCTTTGTCGTTCGCAGGTGTAGGGACGAGCTAAACGTTTTGTAAGGTGTAGCTTGGCGATATTGATAACTGCCTTGTGGCATGCTAAAAAAATCAGAGAATCGTCCTGTTTTCAACGCCATAGTTTGGTTGGTAAATATGGCATTGATGCCGGTGCTTAGCTGAAGCACGTCCTTCTTCCCTGCTTTAATGGCGCATTCATAATTGACTGTGAGGCTATTTTCTCTATTCGTGGTGGTTTCCAAAAGCGTATCTGCCACAGCTTTGCTGCTATAATTTGAATAAACCGTTCTTGGGTGGCGGCTAACTAGCTTTAAAGATAAATCGCCGGCAAACTTGCTATTGGCATTATGCAAAAGCCCCAGCGTAACTAAGCGCGCTTGCACTTGGCGTGAGGCGTTTATTGTAGAGGAAATCTCCCATTGGGTAAGGCTGTCTATTTGCGTAAAGTTACTTGACTCGGTGCTGTTTCGCTGCTTATCTGAGAGGGACCCAATTGAGGCCGTTACGGCCACGCCCGGTGCCAATGGTAGTTGCAGAAAGCTTTGTGCGTAGCAGGTGGTATTGTTTTCTGAGTAGGCAGTTGGTATGTCGGGGGCCGCAATGGTAGAGGCGCTAAATGGTGAATAGAGGCTTTGCTGCATCCACTGTATGGGGCTAAACGCAGGCTTCGGTGGTTTAGATAAAACGCCTCCATCAGCGCTTTTCGCAATGTTGTTGCCATTGCCGAAGTTGATTGTTTTCATTTTTTTACCTAGCAATATGCCTGTTGCATCTACCTCAAAGCGGCCTTCGGTACCCGCAGTAATGCCCAGTGTTCCATTAAAGATGTCTAGAAAGGCAGGCTTTATCGTTAAGTTTACAGCTGCTGCATTACTTTTTAAACCCGAAGCTGCCAAAACTTTGTTTTTCTGGTAATTTTCTATCACTTGCACCTTGTCAACAATGGCGGCAGGCAAGTTTTTGGTTAGAGCACCATAGTCCGCATTGGCTATGTCAACACCGTTAATTAACAGTGCTTCAATGCTGCGCCCCCTGTATCGTAGTTTGCCGTCTGGGTCGAGTGCAAAACCAGGCATGGCTTGTAATAATTCAGCCACTTTGTTTGTTGTTTGGCTTTTGTAAGCATCGGCGTTAAATTCTATCGTGTCTTTCGTTACTTTATCTCGGGTGGTTTTTATCAACACATCGGCTAGTGGGTTCAATTTTGCCGACAGTTTTACATCGTATCGTGCCTGAGAGGCCGATTTGTAAAGCCAAAGGATTT
>RDXD01000510.1 GCA_004292575.1 Bacteroidota bacterium | reverse complement strand
TTTCGCTCACTCGCGCTTGCAGGGGTTCTAAGGCCGTAACCCAATAGTATATGCACACAATTTGATAGTCGGCATTAAAGGCGCTTACCTCAAAAGAATCGGTGGTGTACAAATGCTCGCCTACAGAAACCCGCAGGTTCATTTCTTCCATAAACTCCCGTACAAGGCAGTCGCGGGTACCCTCGCCTAGCTCCATACCGCCGCCGGGAAATTTGGTAATTTTCATGCCGCGTATCCATTCGTCGCTTACCAATACGTCGCCTTCATCGTTCATTAATATGCCGTAAACACGGATGCTAAATTTTGTCATGTTGGTGTTTTTGTAAGCGAAGTTGCCGTACCGTGGTACAATTAGGCCGCTTGATAGGGTAGGTTTTTCGGCTGCTTTTTTCGGTTGGGGTTAAACTTGTTGCGTCCACGCTTCCCGCTCGTCGGCACTAAATTTCCAGGGTGCAAAGTTGTTTTCGATGTTTCCAAACATGGCATTCCATTCGCCGGGGCTATTGCTTTCGTCTAGTATAAGGTAGCGCCGCTGTTTTAAAATAATGTCTAAGGGATTGATGCTTACCGGGCAGGCTTCCACACAGGCATTGCAGGTGGTGCAGGCGCGCAGCTCTTCCACAGAAATATAGTCGTGCAGCAGGCTTTTGCCATCGGGCACAAAATTGCCGCAGTTGGCATCACGGTTTTGGCCCACGGCTTCCATGCGGTCGCGGGTTTTCATCATAATGCTGCGCGGGCTTAGCAGTTTACCGGTTTGGTTGGCCGGGCATGCGGTGCTGCAGCGCCCACACTCGGTGCAGCTGTAGGCGTCCATCAGGTTTTTCCAGCTCAGGTCCATTACGTCTTTAGCCCCAAACTGCGCCGGTGCGGCTTCGGGCAAGGCTGTTACGGCCGCAAATGGACTAGTATCGGCACCCATGGCCAACAGCACCTCGCGTTGAATCTCTGGCATATTGGTCATTTTGCCCTGGGCTTCGGGGCGGGCAAACCAAGCATTGGGAAATGCCATAAGAATGTGCAAGTGCTTGCTGTACGGCAGGTAGTTTAGAAATGCAAAAATGCCTACAATGTGCTGCCACCAAGCGCTGCGCTCTACGGCCACCAGCGTACTGGAGCCTAGCCCGTTAAAAAGCGGTGTAAGCCAGCTGCTTACCAGCCATGGTCCCACGGCGTGTTCGGCGTAGTGGTCAATGCCGCGGCTTTGCAGCACGGTGTCGGTAGCATTCATGGTTAAAAAAAGGGTCATCAGCACCACTTCCACATACAATATAATGTTGGCATCGGTGCGGGGCCAGCCGTTGAGGTCGTTGCTTACAAAACGCTGTAGTTTAATGGCATTGCGGCGCAGCCAAAACACCACCACCACCACCAGCACACCCAGCGCCAGCAGCTCAAACACATTTATAAGAAAATTATACAACCCGGCACCCAAAAAGCCGGCAAACAACCGGTGCGTGCCCAGCAAGCCGTCTAGCACTATCTCTAGCACTTCAATGTTGATGATGATGAAGCCTGCATAAATTACAAAATGCATGATGGCAACGGGCAGGTTTTTAAACATTTTCTTTTGCCCAAACGCCAGCAGCAGCAGGTTGCGCCAGCGGGTGGGGGTATCGGTGGCAATGGCTTCCGGGCGGCCCATCAGCACATTGCGGCGCAGCATACCTACTTTTTTTGAAAAAAGGAATATGGCAACGGCGGCCAAAAGGGCAAAAGCAATTTGTGCGATGACTTGCATAGAGGGATAATAAGACCAAAACGGTTGTGCCGTGCTAAATTAGGTACAAAATGGCGTAATTGAAGGTTTGTTGTTATTTTGCCGGAGCAAATTTTAATTTTTTAAATGGGCCGACCTGCCTTTTTTTATACATGCCACACCAATATATACTTAGCGCACCACAAGCCAACCTAAAAATTGCCCGCATGGTGTTAGAAATTGCCGAAAACAATACCGACACCCAACGCATGGTATTGGTGGGTATTGTACCCAATGGCAGCATTATAGCCGATAAAGTGGCGCAACTGCTACCCCAGTATTTCAGCGGTACCATTGAGCGCATTAATCTTGAACTAGATAAGCGCCACCCCACCACCATAGTACTGGATGCACCGCTGCATTTAGAAGGTGCCGCCCTTATTGTGATTGATGACGTGTCGAACAGTGGAAAAACGCTTACTTACGCCCTAAAGCCTTTTCTCGACCATCACCCCACCAAAATTCAAACCTTGGTGTTGGTGGCCCGCACCCATAAGCGCTTTCCCATACAGCCCGATTATGTGGGCCTTGCCTTAGCCACCACGCTGCAAGAGTACATTGATGTAGAAATTATTGATGGCGAAGTGGGCGGGGTTTGGATGGCTTAGTACATCATAAGTTGTTGAAAAACAACCGGTTAAAGAATATTTTATCCAATAGGCGCGGTAGTTTCCGTATTTTTTTTAAAAATAATTTTGTTGAATGGTTTCAGCGCCTATTTTTGCACTCCCAATCAATAAAAAGGGAGCATAGCTCAGCTGGTTTAGAGCATCTGCCTTACAAGCAGAGGGTCCGCGGTTCGAACCCGTGTGCTCCCACAAAAAACGCCACTCCTCGGAGTGGCGTTTTACGTAAGTGCCCAGCCAATACCCTTAAAGTTCGTCACCCAATAGCACTGCTGAGCTCTTCCAAACTGGCTTCTTCTGCCACTTGCCGGGTAGGTATTCCGCTGCCATTGTACTTCCAAAGCACCAGCCGCACCATGTCACCGTCTATTTCTAAGCCACTTACGGTGCCATCGCTAAAGCATCCACACCCGGTGTTGAAGTAGGTGGGGCGCATTTGGTTAAATCGGTCGTTTACGTGGTCGTATTCGCGCCGCCGCCGGGGTATTTCACCTGCTATGGCGGCCATGGTAGCATGGTCGTTTTGCTGCTTGGCCAAGTCCAATTTCTGGTACAGCCGCTCAAGATGCGTTAGCGACTTAAACACGGGCTGGTGGGTGTGGCCGGTAACTAAAATCATGTTTTGCTGCGCGGCGCTCCAGTCGTACATCATGCTATTGTGCAGCGTTTTGTACGCTACCACCGTGGCGGGGGTATTGGTGTTGATACGCAAAAAGGCTTGCAGTGGCCCCCAAAAGTAGGTTACAAAAAAGGCACTCAACCAGTTGCCGTCGCTGTTGGCATCGCCTTGGTGGCCATGGGTGCAAAACAGCTGGATGGTGGTTCCACTACGCAGCTGCACCTGTATTAAAACGCCGCCATACACGGGTATGGGCTGGCCGTACATGGTTTTTAGGTATTCGTTTTTAAGCGGGTCGTGCTTCCAAAAAATATCGTGGTTGCCATATACCTTGCAAAATGCCTGCCGATCTACAAACCTTTTTTCGGCGGCAAATGTGGCTTTGTTGTGCTTTAGCACGCTAAAAATATTGTTTTCCCACAGCTCTTCACTATCGCCCAAATTAATATAGTAAAACCCTTTGCTGTTGTAATGCTGCAAAGCCGCCAAATAGTTTTTTTCCGACAGCCTAAAATCGTCGGCCCCATTGCGACCACCCTTGTGTAAGTCGCTAAAAATTATTAGAGGTTGCTGTCCCGTGTTTATCTCAATGAGTTCGGCATTGCTATTGGTAGGGTCTGTGGCAGCATCGTATAGTTTACTGAGCGATGCAAACACGGCCGGTTTCTTGGGGGCACTACTCATTTTGTTGGCCAGTGCTGTAATGGGTTTGGTAAGTACCCATTGCAAAAAGCGCCGGGGCGCGGCCAACACAGCTTTTATCATTGGTGTAAGTTTTGTGCTAAGGTAATTGGCTACGCGTAGCCGCGCTTTGCGCTTGTTTGGCCGGCTTTGGCTTAGGGCTGTTTTTCATGGGGCGGCCCATGCCCTCATCCAGCTGTTGCGCAGGCCGGGCCGCACGTTTTAAACGCAGCAGCGGCTTTTGCTTGTGCAGCAGTTGCAACCGGTTGCCGGTTATGGCATAGCGGTTGGCGGCTTCCAAATGGGCCAGCACTTGGGTTTCGAGGCGCAGGGTAGGGCAGGCCATGCGGGTGCCAAGTATTGGGCCAATGGTTAAGCTGCTGGCGGCCTGGTTGCTGGTCAGTTTTCCCCTAAACTGGTTGCATATTTTTCCGCTTACGGCCTGCTCACCGTCGTCAAAGTAAATCATGTACGCTGCACTGCTGTCCAAGCTGGTCCATGTTTTTCCATTCCACACTGCTTCCAGTTGCCAATGGCCATCCAAAATGGAAGCGGCCGCGGTTTGCGCAAGGGTCAATTTCATACCCACACACAGGGTAAGCACAAGCAGCAATAATGCAAATGGTTTTGATGTAGCGTAGGCCATGGTTTGGTTCTTTTTATGCTGCTTTAGATGGCACGCGGCTCAGGATTACACAGTAGCGGTTAGTTAATTTTTTACCCAGCGCAACCGCCCATGCGCTACACCTTGATGTATATTTTTTTCTTGTCGAGTATCCATGCCAGTAACCAATAAAATGTAATCATGGCAAGCGCATACACCAAGCTGCCTACCCGCGGGTCGGCAGCAATGGGGCTACATACTTGTTGGTAAAACCAATTAAACAGGTTGTTATAAGTAGGTGCCCCCGTTTCGGACACTCCATTTTGCCAGCGCAGCAATGCTACCACCCGGGGCAAAAAGCCACTCAGCACAAAAATGAACAGCGGGTTTTTCCCAAAAGCATCAAAAAAACCACTCCAGGCACCGCGCTTGCCCTTAAACTCAATGGCGTAAATCAGCATGCCAATGGTGGCCAAGGCCAGGCCCGTGGTGCAAAGCACGTAGCTGCTGGTCCATATTTTTTTGTTAATGGGAAACGCCGTGTGCCACACCAGCGCCGCTAATATAAGTAGTGTACTACCTATAAACAAGTGCGCCAGCATATCGTAAGTTTTGCCCTTTTGCTGTATGTAGGTGCCGGCAAAGTACCCAAATACTACCTGCACCACTGCGGGTAGGGTACTCAAAATGCCCTCGGGGTCAAAAGGCACGCCTTCGCCCTTGTACACGTGCGCCACTCCAAGCACGTCCACATCCAATTGGGTACCCACAAAGCCCATCATGCTATAAGGGTCTTGGGGGTTGGCCAAGTACACCAGCAGCCAATACCCCAGCAATGCCAGCAGGCACAAATAAAGCGTTAGCTTAGGCCGGGTGTAAAAAACCAAAATGCTTGCCAGCAAGTAAGCCAGTGCTATGCGCTGCAGCACACCCAAAATTCGTATGCCCTGCTCAGGGTTTTCGGCATTTACCCAAGGCTTAAATACCAAGGTACTATCCTCCCATTTTACAAACGGGCTCCAGTTTAAAAACAATCCAATTAAAAAAATAAGCACAAAACGCTTAAGCACTTTTTTCCAAAACACTGCCGGCCCGGCCACTTGTAGTTTGGGCATCACAAAGGCCATGGCATTGCCCACGGCAAACAAAAAAAATGGAAAAACCAAGTCTGTTGGTGTTAGGCCATGCCACTCTGCATGCGCCAATGGCGGAAAAATATGGCTCCAACTACCAGGGTTGTTTACCATTATCATGAGGGCCACAGTAGCCCCGCGAAACACATCGAGCGAATAGTAGCGGTTGTTCACGGCAAGCAAAGTTTGTTGCAAAATCGGTAAATTTTATCAGTTTATTCACTTCCGTCGTTTATTTGCGCAGGCAAAGCAGTTTCATGCCAAGTTCTAATGGTTAAATTCATCATTATGGCGGGCTTAGCAGCAAAAAATCCATCATCTACAACCACATCATGCACTATCAAAAACACATACTCATAACCGGCGGCGCGGGCTTTATTGGCAGCCATGTGGTGCGTTTGTTTGTTAACCGGTATCCGCAGTACCGCATCGTAAACTTAGATGCGCTTACCTACGCCGGCAATCTGGAAAACCTAACCGACATCGAAAACCAGCCCAATTACGTTTTTACACACACCAATTTGCTCAATCCCCAAGCGTTGGCGGCCGTTTTAGAGCAATTCACCATTACCGATGTGGTACACTTGGCGGCGGAAAGCCATGTGGACCGCAGCATTTTAAGCCCACTCGATTTTGTATATACCAATATAATAGGTACGGTAAATCTTCTGCAGGCAGCCAAGGTCTATTGGAATGGCCAGTATGAGGGCAAGCGGTTTTACCACATTAGTACCGATGAGGTTTATGGTGCCCTTGGCGATACCGGTTTCTTTACCGAAACCACCCCATACCAGCCCCACAGCCCATACAGCGCCAGCAAGGCCAGCAGCGATCATTTTGTGCGTGCCTATGCCGATACCTATGGTTTGCCCACCATCATAAGCAACTGTAGCAACAACTATGGCCCTTTTCACTTTCCCGAAAAACTCATTCCGCTCTTCATCAACAACATTATAGAGCGCAAGCCGCTACCCGTTTATGGCGATGGCCTTTACACCCGCGATTGGCTGTTTGTAAAAGACCACGCCACCGCCATTGATGTAGTTTTTCACCGCGGTAAGCTGCACGATACCTATAATATTGGCGGCTTTAACGAGTGGCGCAATATTGATTTGGTAAAGCTGCTGTGCCAACTCATGGACGAAAAGCTGGGACGGCCTGCTGGCGAGAGTGCTGAACTGATAACTTACGTGAAGGACCGCCCAGGTCACGACCGTCGCTACGCCATTGATGCCACAAAAATAAATGCCGAGCTGGGCTGGGCACCTTCGGTAACCTTTGAAGAAGGGCTGGCCCAAACCATAGACTGGTACCTGGCCAATACCCCATGGCTACAGCGTGTTACCAGCGGCGTGTATCAGCAGTACTACAAAACCCAATACGCGTAAAAAGACGGTTCAAACACAAAAAATCATCAGCCTACAGTTTTCTGCAGCCATCCTAACCACAAAATAAAACAAGACCCATGAAGGCTATCGAAACGCCATTAAGCGGTTGTTGGATTATCCAAAACAGCCTCGTTGCCGATGAACGCGGATATTTTTTTGAGAGCTTTAACCATCAAAAATTTGCCGATGCCACTGGTTGGACAGGCCAGTTTGTGCAAGACAATGAAAGCCAAAGCAGTGCTAACGTGGTGCGGGGCATGCACTTGCAACTGGGCCAGCATGCACAGGCCAAGCTGGTGCGGGTATTGCATGGCAGGGTGCTCGATGTAGCCCTCGACCTGCGCCCCCACAGCCCCACCTTTGGCCAGCATTTTGCCATTGAGCTGAGCGACGACAACGCCCGCCAGCTCTTTGTTCCACGTGGTTTTGCCCATGGCTTTAGCGTACTAAGCCCCAGTGCCACTTTCTTTTACAAGTGCGATAACTATTACAACAAAAACAGCGAGTTGGGCATTCATCCCTACGATAGCCAACTGGGCATTAATTGGCAGGTAAGCAGAGAAAACGCCATTTTGTCGGCCAAAGATGCGGTGGCGCAGAGCTGGCAACAGGCCTTATCCATTTTCACACAACAAACGCACTAAAAATTATTACATGAAGGGCATTATACTCGCCGGCGGCAGTGGCACCCGGCTCTATCCCATTACCAAAGGCATCAGCAAGCAGCTCATGCCCATTTACGATAAACCCATGATTTATTACCCCCTCAGCGTACTCATGCTGGCGGGTATCAATGAAATACTCATCATTACCACACCCGAAGACCAGCCACAGTTTCAGCGGCTTTTGGGCAATGGTGAGCAGGTGGGCTGCCAGTTTAGCTATGCCGCACAGGCAGTACCCAATGGCCTGGCCCAAGCCTTTGTTATTGGCGAAGAATTTATTGGGGACCAAAAAGTTTGCCTCATTTTGGGCGATAACATTTTTTACGGCAGCGGCTTCAGCAAACTCATTCAAAGCTTCAACAACATTGAAGGTGCCGCCGTTTTTGCCTACGAGGTCACCGACCCCGAGCGCTATGGCGTGGTGGCCTTCGATGCCAACAACAAAGCCATCAGCATCGAAGAGAAGCCTGAACATCCCAAGAGCAATTTTGCGGTGCCAGGGCTCTATTTTTACGACAATACTGTGGTGCAAATTGCTAAAACCATTGCCCCCAGTACCCGTGGCGAGTACGAAATTACCACTGTAAACAACGAGTACTTAAAACAAGGTAAGCTGCACGTTGGCGTCATGGACCGCGGTACCGCCTGGCTCGATACCGGCACCTTCGATAGCCTTCACGATGCCAGCGAGTACGTACGCGTTATCGAAAAACGCCAGGGTCTCAAAATTGGATGCATCGAAGAGGTGGCCTATCGTATGGGCTTCATCAACCATCAGCAATTGCAGGAGCAAGCCGCGCAGCTGGCCAAAAGTGGCTACGGCGAGTATCTGCGGCGCCTAAAATAGCCGCCACTTTTTTTTAATACAGAATTTTTGGGGCGATTGGGCCGCAGTGCAATGCTAAGCCGCATATCCGGCCCTTCTGGCTGCGGTGGCTGCCCAAAATTGCCCGTGGGCAGCCACTGCCCGCCAGGCCCGGGCGCCCTTAGGCCCCAGTGCAGCGCCCATCCCCAAGCAAGTAAGCTTACTATTTGCTACCTTGCCTTTTTTATACCATCAATAAGCTCATCGTACCCTTGTTACCCATACGTTTTGCACTGCTGGGCTGCGGCCGCATAGGCCTTCGGCATGCCCAGCTTATGCAGCAGTACGGCACGCTTGTGGCCGTGGCCGATGTTAACCCACAGGCTGCCAACCACTTTGCAACTACTTTTGGTGTTCCCGCCTTTTCTACCGCCGAAGCGCTTTTTGCCCAAAGCCAGGCCCAAGTGGTGGCCATTTGTACACCCAATGGCCTGCACGCCACCCACAGCATTGCAGCCCTGCGGTCAGGCCTGCACGTGCTGTGCGAAAAACCCATGGCCATCGCCAGCCACGATGTCAGAAACATGCTATTGGCAGCACAAGTGGCTGAAAAACAACTGTTTATAGTAAAGCAGAATCGCTTTAACCCACCCGTGCAAGCCGTAAAAAAGTTATTGGAGGCGCAGCGCCTGGGGCAAATTCTGTCCGTGCAAATCAATTGCTTTTGGCATAGGCCCGCCAGCTATTATGCCCACAGCTGGAAGGGTACCAAGATGC
>RDXD01000291.1 GCA_004292575.1 Bacteroidota bacterium | reverse complement strand
GCCCTTACCTACCAAAAGCTGAACAGGTAGGCAAGGGATATTTGAATTTGAATCTAAGGGACAGATAAAAAATAACTTGCTAATTTTGTTAATCTTTTGGGCTTATACTTCGTTGCAATATTCATTACAAAACACCGCTTTGCGCTTCTATTGCGCCTTGTCTAAACCCAAAATATCGTACAAAATCTTTAGCAGTTTATTTTTTATCTGTCCCTAAGCCATTACTTTTCGGGAGATAAGCTCTTTCATGATTTCGTTTGTACCTGCATAGATGCGCTGTACGCGGGCATCTGCAAAGCCTCTGCCTACGAGATATTCCCACATATAACCGTACCCGCCATGCAGTTGCACACATTCGTCTGCTACTTTGCATTGAAGGTCTGTGAGTTTGTATTTTGCCATAGAAGCTGTTGCGCTGTCGCACTTGCCTTCGTTGTGGAGTTCCACACAATAATCCATAAACACGCGCCCCATCGTGATTTCGGTAGCGAGTTCGGCTAATTTGTAGCGTGTATTTTGGAACTCCGAGATAGGTTTTCCGAACGCTTGTCGTTGCTTGGTGTAGTCTATAGTAGCCTCCAAATATGCCTCTGAAAGCGAAATAGCGGATTGCGCGACTACAAGCCTTTCCTGCGCCAGCTCTGTCATGAGGTAGCCAAAGCCCTTGCCTTCCTCTCCGAGTAGGTGTGTTTTGGGGATTTCTACGTTGTCAAAAAACAATTCGCACGTATCTTGGGCGTGTAAGCCCACTTTGTCAAAAGGTTTGCCTTTTGAAAAGCCTTTCATACCTGCTTCTACCAAAAAGAGTGAAATGCCTTTTGCGCCCAATGCAGGATTTGTTTTGAAAGCTACCACCGCAAGGTCGCACAAATAACCATTGGTAATGAACGTTTTAGAGCCATTGACTACATAATGGTCGCCTTTATCTACGGCTGTGGCGCACATACCTTGCAAATCACTACCCGCGCCCGGCTCTGTCATAGCGACTGCCAAAATAGCTTCTCCACTTATGATTTTGGGTAGCCACTTGCGTTTTACGTCTTCTGTCCCATAATGCAAAATATACGGCAATACAATGTCATTGTGCAAAGGATAGCCGACTGCGGGACCCGCACAACCTGTGTGTCCGAGTTCTTCTGTAAAAATCATGTTGTAGCGGAAGTCCTCAATGCCCAATCCGCCGTACACTTCGGGTACTTGTATGCCTAAGAATCCCGCTTCGCCTAACTTCAGCCAAGATTCGCGCGAAACCATGTGGTTGCGCTCCCATTCGGCATTGTGGGGCGTGATTTCTTTTTGGGCAAAGTCGCGGACTGCCTGCCGATACATATCGTGTTCTTCGGTATAGATTTTGCGTGGAATGAAATTTTGCATAAACTAAAGGATTGTCTTTTTTTGAATGGATTGCAAAATAAATGATTTTTTGGGAGAAAATGCAGGGTTACCTCAAAACTGTAATTGTTCCCTTGATTGGTTTTATTCTGGGGTGCAAAGTGAGGTAGTAAAAATACACATCAATAGGCAAATTTTTAGCGTCCCAATCGTTTTTATAGGCATTGGATTGATAGACTTCCTTGCCTGCCCTGTCAAAAATCTGCACCTTGTGGGCAGGAAAGTTCTCTATATAGTCCAAAAACCATGTATCGTTTTTGCCATCTCCATTGGGCGTGATGACATTCGGAGGTAGGAAAGAAACGACTTTGATGCGCATTTCGGCAGGCTTGCCTACGCAACCTTGCGCATTGGTTTCT
Source organism: Bacteroidota bacterium (assembly GCA_004292575.1). Taxonomy (GTDB): domain Bacteria; phylum Bacteroidota; class Bacteroidia; order Chitinophagales; family Chitinophagaceae; genus Phnomibacter. Next base: position 351 of record RDXD01000291.1, on the reverse strand, counting down.
TGGACTGTGAGTAGATATTCGCCTTCTTGTTCCCCCATTGATAAGTCGAGCCTGCACTTGCCTGCACTTCATACCTTGCCTGCGAAGCAAAAAATGGGATAGGACTCGCCCCACGAATCTCGATAGGCGCGGGGGTAGGCAAGACATTTACCTCCAGCATTTCTGAATTGCCCATGCAAGGCGTTTGGTTCGTTTCTGTAACCCACAATTTTTTGATGCCTGCGGTTGTCCAGCGTATTTTTACTTCGCTTTGGTTATTTGCGCTTATGAAAATGGCTGTATTGTCGTCTGTCAGCCAAAGGTAAGTTGAGCCATTGTTGAGCAAAGACGTTTTGTAGGTAAAAACTTTGT
>RDXD01000509.1 GCA_004292575.1 Bacteroidota bacterium | reverse complement strand
CCTGATGGCGATACATTTCCGAAAATTATATCTGCAACCGCATCTCCCCCACGTTCGCCCGGATACCACGCATACAAAACAGCATCGGAAAGCTCCAACACTTCTCTAAGATCGAGCGGCATTCCGGCGCAAATAACTGTAATTACTTTTTTGCCCGCCTCCTTGGCCTTTTCATTTGAAAATCGCAACCCCCTAAACAAGGGTCGCAGACCTGTACCTTCTTGGGCGATCGACAAATAAAATCCAACACTTATTTGCTTCTCGGCCCAATTAACTAAACTGTGAGGTAAGACCGCAACGCAGCTAATTTTTCATACACCATGCCCACAATCCACCCTAAAGCCACCCTACTTGCCCTGGCTGATGGGCAAAAAAAGGCCGCTTGCAAACCAATTGTCTGAAAGCGGCCGTATGAAAAAACCTTTAAAACCAACCTGTCTATTGCCAGCCCGGGTTTTGAACTATACCAGGGTTTGTGTCAATTTCGAACAATGGAATGGGCCACAATTTGTAGCGCGGGTTGGTATTGTTTCGGGTTTGGTTGCGAAACCGTATGCGCTGATTGATGCTGGCGGAATAATTTGGAATATCGTTTTGGTCGAATGTAGGTGTGGCAGGTGGTACCGCCGGATCGAATGCGGCACCCACTATGGCATTGCTGTTGGCAGCGCCATAAATATCCCAGCGGCGCAGGTCATATAGTCGGTGGCCTTCGCCGCCAAACTCCACACCCCGCTCGCGGCGCACCAACTGGCGCATGGCACCTTGGGCAGCTGCAACCACCGCAGGCTGACCAGCCCGTGCACGCACGGCATTCATGGCTGTCAATACGGTACCATCTATTTCGCCCAGTTCAATTTTGGCTTCGGCGTAGGTAAGTAAAATATCGGCATAGCGCATTAAAATGTAACCGGTTTTGGTTTCCCAACTGTACTGCGTGCTGTCCACATATTTGCGCCAGCTATAGCCCACGCCGCCAATATTGCCAGTAGCACTCACCTGCCATTGTATGCCCGATGCCTGTGCACCAATCCAGTCGTTGTTGCCGGTTACGTTGTCGAAAACACCGGTGCTCCAGTTAAACCGCCGGCGCACGTTGGTGTGGATGTTGTAGATGGTGCGCTCCAGCGGATTTACATAGGGCAACGCATTTACGTTGTTGCGCCAAGCCACCGTATCGCCGGGCATAATTACCGTCCAGCGCAGTCGGTTATCGCGGTTGGCACGGGGGTTTGCTGGGTCGTAAACGGCACTTTGGTCTATGCGGCGGCCATCACGCCCTTCGTACAAATCTACCAGTGCCTGCGTGGGGAAATGGCTGCTTTGCGAGTTGGTTACCTGCCGTGGAATGCTTAACACCACCATCCAGTTTTGCGGATTCAACTGGTCGGTAGGATAGGTTTGATTAAACATGATTTCGCGGTTTACATTGCCGCTTTGGCCAGCCAGCATAAACAGGGCCTGATAGCTGGGGTTAAGGTTGTACTGACCGCCATCAATTACCGTTTTAGTGGCAGTAGCAGCAGTGCGGTAGTCCTTTATAAGCATGGCCAACTTGGCCTTTAGCCCAAGGGCCACGCCCTTATTTACCCGGCCATTGCCCAGTATAGGTTGGGCGTTAGCAGCGTCAAAACCAGCCACCGCTTCGTCTAAGTCTTTATACAGTTCGGCTACAATAGTGGCCACGGGTGTGCGGGTGGCTCCCAGCACCTCGCTTACCGTGGGCGGCGCTTTGTAAAACGGCACATCGCCAAACATATACAGCAGATGAAAATAGGCCCAAGCCCGCAGCACCAGCGCCTCGGCTCTAATGCGGCCAAAGGCCTGTGGGGTTACGGCAGCTCTGCCATTTTCCATACCCACAATTTGCTGGTTGGCACGCTGTATAAGCCTGTAGCCTGAGCTCCAGCAAGTATTTACCAACGCGTTGTTAATGAGGAAAGGTCCAGCCTCGCCCATGGCGGCCACGTCTTCTGCATTACCACCCCGCTTAAGGGCATGGTCGGTGCTGGCTTCTACAGCAAAAAGCAGCGGTGTATTGTTAGGAAACACCCAAGTGGCCGCGCCATACACACCGGTAAGGCCCTGCTCCATTTCTACCTGATTGGTTAAAAAATTGGTGGCTGTAGAGGCGTCAAGGGGTTTACGATCCAGGTGTTTTTCGCAACCCGCCATGGCCAGCAGCAAAAAAGGCAGATATATTATTTTTTTCATGGTCAATGTTTTTTCGGTGGACATTAGAAAGTAACGTTTAATCCGGCAGTGTAGGTGCGCTGTACGGGGTAAAATTCAGCGTTGGCATTGTTTATTTCAGGATCGAAACCGTTCCAGGCCGAAGTGGCGGTAAACAGGTTTTGCCCGCTTACAAAAACACGCAGTGTTTCAATCCTTAACTTCTTAAGCAGGTTGGCAGGCAGGGTATAGCCCAAGTTGATGTTTTTGATGCGGAAGTATGCCGCGCTACGAATCCATTGGTCGCTCAAAAGGAAATTGTTGCCGCCAAAGCCCGATGGCAGTAAGCGGGGAAAGGTTGCACCTTGGTTATCGGGGCGCCAATAGTCTTTATGAATATCCAAGAGTGAGGCGGCAAAATCGGCACTGGCAAATGGCACAGCACCCGTTCCGCTCAGGAAGTTGTCGCGCTTGCCCACACCTTGTCCAAAAATATTTAAATCGAAGCCTGCATAGCCCAGGTTTAGGTTAATGCTATACTCGTATCGCGGAAAGGCATTGCCCAAAAATTCGCGATCAAAATTATCAACCCTACCATCGGGTTTGCCGTCGGGTCCACTGATGTCGGCATACTTGGTATCGCCGGGCTTGGGACCTACTGTTGGGCTAGCACTCCAGGGAATACCGAACTGTACTGGTGAGTTTTTTACATCGTTAGAGTCGGCAAAAAAGCCCAACGAGCGGTAGCCAAAGTAGGAGTTAAGCGCTTGTCCGGGTGCGGTGCGAATGCCATCGCCTATAAATGGTAACCCAGCGGTAAGGCCCGTAACATTATTTACCACATCGCTCAGCATACCGGTAACGTCCACCGTAAGTTTGCCAAATTTTTTGCGGTAATTCAAGCTAAATTCCCAGCCCTTATTATCCATGTTACCAGCATTTACAAAGGGGTTACCCAAGCCACCTGCAGAAGCTGGTAGTGTACGGCGCAGTATCATGTTATCCAGCTCGCGAACATAATAGTCGGCTGTAAGGGTAAAGTTCGTCAAAAAGGTAAGATCCAAGCCCACGTTCCATTGTTTCGAGGTTTCCCAGCTCAGTTCGGGATTGGGAAACTGCAACAGTGCTAAACCAAGATTTGTGGTATTGTTGAAATAGGCGTTGGTGCCGTTTACGGGATTGTTATACACGGCTTGCTCGTAGAATGCATCAAACACATAAAAGTCGTTGCCTATGTTTTGATTGCCATTGGCACCAAACGATCCACGGAGTTTACCGTAGCTGATGGCCTTATTGAGACCCTTAAAAAAGTTTTCTTTTGTAAATATCCAACCCGCTGAGGCTGCTGCAAAGTTGCCCCATTGTTTGTTGCGTGCTTGCGAAAAACGCGATGAACCGTCTCTACGACCATTCAATTCCAGATAGTAACGGTCTTTAAAGGCATAATTCAGACGGCCATAAAAGCCCGCCAATGCCAATTCTGAAATACCCGAATTGTTGTCGCGGGCACCTGTACCCAAGTTTAGATAAGGCTGGTTGGGATTGTTGAAACCCTGCCGCGAAGCGCCAAAGAAATAATTGGTGGTTAACTCGCTTTGTGCACCGGCCAAAATTTTAATGCTGTGGTCTTCCTTTATGCGAAACTGGTAAGTGGCCTGCCCCAGCCAGCTTTGGTAAATATCATTGCGCCAGCTTTCGCTAAGGCTGGTATTGCCGGGCCAGTTACCAATAAGGTCGTATTGGCGGGTGGTTAGGTTGGGTTGGTAAATATCAACGTTTTTAATAAAAGACTTTGAGTAAGGGTTGCGCTTTTCGCGTGCCCAAGAACCTTCAAGTTCCAGCCCTTTTATGGGGCGATAGTTAAGCGCCACGCGGGTAATAAGCGTATTGCCTTCGGTTACCGATGTACCTGCAGCCTCGGCCATGGCAATGGGGTTGCGGTTGTTGCTTTGTCCGGCAGTGCCATACAGTCCGGGGCCAAACTTGCCTGCGCCAATGGCGGGCAAACCAATGGCCTGCCGTATAATAAACTCGGGGCTACCCGTGCTAGGGTTGGTTGTAGTGCTGTTGTTATACCCCAAATTGCCGCTTAAGGTAAGCTTATCGCTAATTTTAAACTCGGGGTTTAAGCGCAAATCGTAACGCTCCAGTTGGCTGTTTTGTATAAGGCCTCGTTGGTTGAAATAGGTAATTGAACTAAACACATTTACCCTATCTCCACCCGATACCAATTGTACATTGTGGTTCTGCATAAGGCCACTGTTGGTAAACACCTCCTTTTGCCAGTCGGTATCAATAATTTCCAAATTGTCTGCTGCAACGGTTCTGTACCGGTCAATCAGGGTTTGTGGAAAAACAGTAGCGGCGGGGTTTCCGGTGCGGTTGCGCTCGGCCACATTACTCAGCTCCATGTGGTCCACGGCACTTACCCGCTGGGGTATAGATGTAAAATCCTGCCCGCTAAAAAAGTTGTTGTAACTCAATTTGAGGCCCGCCTTTTGCGCCCGCTTGGTTTTTACAATTAATACCCCCGCCGAACCCCGGTTGCCATAAATGGCAGTAGAGGCTGCATCCTTTAACAGCGTTACGCTTTCAATGGCGTTGGGATCCAGTTGGTTAAATGCATCCAAGCCCGAAGTATTGGGCATTTGTAGCCCATCAATTACCACCAGGGGGTTGCTGTTGCCCAAAATTGAGCTTTCGCCGCGAATGCGGATACTGGCACCATCGGCACCGGGTCGTCCGCTTTGCTGCTGCACGGTAACGCCCGGAGCCAGGCCCTGTATTACCTGGCTGGCACTACTTACCTGCCGCTTAGTAATGGCCGCATTGTTCAGCTGCACCTGCGCACCTGTAAGCGAAGCCCGGCGTTGTGTGCCATAGCCTACCACCACCACATCACTCAAATTGCCCGCGTCTGATTGCAGTAGTACCTCTAATTTATCGAGGGTTACCGTTACTTCTTGCTTTACAAAACCAATGCCCGATATCACCAGCACTTCGCCGGTTTTGGCAGCAATGGTAAATTCGCCGATAGGCGAAGTTATGGTTCCTCTAGAGGTACCTTTTACCACCACCGAAATGCCATCGGCTCCGGTGTTGGAAGCGGCGCTAACAACCCGCCCGCTTATTTTTTGTGTTTGCGCCCAACTGCATATTGCCATTAGCATACACACAGCCAGCATTTGTAGGTTTTTTTTCATAAGCACTTTTTTTGTTTTTCAGTTGTTCTTGTATTGATGGTTACAATGGGTGCGGGTTTCTGGGTGGGGGTTAGAGACTATAAGTATCCGTTATTATTGGGGCTTCCACCCCAAATTCGTTCAAGCATGTTGCATCCTAAATGCTGTTTTTGTTACGCCAATTGCGACAATGTTTGCCACACCTGGTACAGCGATCGTGGTATATGAAAACAACCTTTCCATTTGCCGCCTTTTAAGGGCAGTAGCACTTCCCCCTGCCTGTTGAGATAGCCAAACCATTCGCCGTAGGCAGGGTCTTTAAAATGCTTCCAGGTATAATTGTGTACAGTTTCAAACCAAGTTGCGCATTGCTCATCGCCAGTAAGTTTAACCGCTTTGGCCAGCGCCACCAGCGTTTCCACGTGTACCCACCACAGTTTTTGATCCCATTCTAACTGCTGCGGGGGAAAGCCTTTATAGTCTAAAAAGTAAAAAATACCACCGTAGGTTTCATCCCAGCCGTGTGCCAGCGTTTGCAGCATAATGGTTTTGGCCTTGGTTATAAGCGCATCATCGCCCATACGGCTACCCAAATCCATCATAAACCACATGGCTTCAATGGTGTGCCCGGGGTTGAGTAAGCGGCCCTCAAAGCAGTTGCTAAAGCTGCCATCGGGGGCCACGTTTTCCAGTATCAATCCGGTATCGGGCTGGTAAAACACCTCCATTACCTCGTGTACCACCGTGGGTATAAAGCTGTCCACCTTTTCTTTGCCCAGTAAATGCTCAAGCTCCAGTGCCAAATTGCTCAATATCATGGGCAGGCTAAAATTCTTGAGTGGGCGGGTACCGGGGTAGGCTTTGTTATACTGTCCTTTCCAATTGTGCTGCCGTGCTATAATGTTGTTAAAGGTGTCAAGCGCAATTTGCTTGTATCGGGGGTTGGGTGCCACTTTATCAAGCGCGGCAAATGCCATGGTGGCAAAGCAATCGCTAAAAATGTTGTAGGGCTGCACCAGCGGCTGACCTTGCTGATTAAGCGAAAAATACCAGTTGCCCTGTGCATCGCGGCCATGTTGTTCTAAGAAGTCGGCACCATGCAGCGCTGCTCTCAACCATTCGGGGTTGGGGCTAACCTGCGCATACATGTGGCTAAAACACCACACTTGGCGGGCCTGTAGCCAAACAAACTTATCGGTGTCAAACACATTGCCAAATTGGTCGAGACAAGTAAAAAAGCCACCGTAAGCCTTATCTATGCTGTGCCGTAGCCAAAAGGGCAATACGTTTTCCAACAGCTCGTGCCTATACTGTGCTGCATGGCGAGCCATACTTACAACAGGAGAATCGATGGTAGTTTTGGTATTCATACGGCTAAAATCAGTACTGCTGCGCTTTTTTCTTCGCCAATTAACAGAACAATATTATAAATTTTGTATCAAGTACACAAACTTATTTAATTTTTTTATTTTGTTGGTTTGCTTTTAGCGGGTTTAAACAGCAAACTCTACAGAAACACCATTTGCAGCTAACTTGCAAGCCATGAGCAGTGAACGCCATTTTATATTCGAACTTTTTAATGATGAATCGGCATCGGGGGTGGCCTATAAAAGCAAGGCCCAAAAACGAGCCATCATCAACCACCTGGATGTGGTGGGTAGTATTACAATTAACGACCTAAGTAAAGAAGTGGGACTGAGCGTGCCCAAAACCGCCAGTTTGGTGACCGAGCTTATATCGGACGGGCTTTTGTGCGAGCAAGGGAAAATTGAAAGCACGGGGGGGCGCCGGGCAAGTTTATACGGCCTAGTGGCCGACTCTTGTTTTTTTATTGGGGTAGAAGTAAAACGTTACTACATCAATATCGGACTCATTAACTTTAAAAAAGAAATGGTCACCATCGAAGAGCAGGTGCCATACAACCTTGAAAATACACCGCAGGCGTACGAGGATCTGGTGAAAATCATCAAGACTTTTTTAAACGGCTTAAGCGTAGGTCCCAGCAAAATTGTAGCCGCCTGTGTTAGCCTTGGCGGACGCATTAACCATACCACCGGCTACAGCTATAGTTATTTTCATTTTCACGAAGCACCGCTGAGTGAAACCCTAGAGGGCGATTTGGGCATTAAAACATCAATTGAAAACGACACCCGCGCCATGGCCTACGGCGAGTTTAATGCCGGAGCGGTAACCAACGAGCGCAACGTCATCTTCATCAACCTGGATTATGGCATTGGCTCTGGCATTCTTATAGATGGCAAACTGTACTACGGAAAATCGGGGTTTAGCGGCGAGTTTGGGCACATACCCATGTTTTTAAACGAAATACTGTGCCACTGCGGCAAGCGGGGCTGTTTAGAAACCGAGGCATCGGGTTGGGCATTGCTGCGGCAAACCCGCGAACAGCTGGCCATGGGTGCCGCCTCGGCGCTGGCCGCCAAGCCGCCCGAGCTGCTAAAGCTTAACGATGTAACGCAAGCAGCCCTCGATGATGACGTGTTGTGCATTGAGCTGCTGGCTACACTTGGTGAAAAAGTTGGACGTGGTTTGGCTTTTTTAACCAATGTGTTTAACCCTGAGTTGGTAATAGTAGGCGGCACACTTGCCGAAACCGGCGACCTACTAAGGCTACCCATCAAAAGTGCCATGAACAAGTACTCGCTTAATCTGGTGAACAACGATACCCAACTGCGGCTATCAAAGCTAAAAGAAAGGGCCGGCGTAATTGGCGGATGCCTACTGGCAAGGCGCAGGCTGCTGAGTAGCCTATAACAAACCGCATCTAAACCCTATTTAAAACCATCCCCATATTTGCAATGAACGGCAAAAAAACAAGCCCTAAAGCAATGGTTAAATCGTTAAAAACTGGCGCCTTTTGCTGCGTCCTGTTGCTGTTTTGGGCAGGGTGCCAAAAACCAAACGCTAACTTTAACACCCGAATAAGTATGTTAAATGCGGTGCCAGGCACCCTTCCCTTTTCTGTGGAAATAAACGGGCGAGTGCTGACCAACAACCTGCTGTACGGCAGCGCAAAATTCTATGAACCCACGCCATCTGCTACCACCACGGTAAGGTGGAAACGCAACAGCAGCACCGGCTTCGACAGCAGTTTTGTAACCGACTTGCCCAACGGCACCGATTTTACATTGTTGTTCTTCGACTCGGTGCAACGCTACCAAACCGTGCTGATGCGCGACAACTGGCAGCAGCCCAAAAGCGGCTCTCAAGGTTACCTCCGCTTACTACCTATGGTGGTAAATGCCCGCAGCCTCAGGCTTACCAACGATACTGGCCGAACCATTATTTCGGGCCGGGCTTTTGCCGATTTTAAAAACAGTACCAGCCTCCAGGGCTTTACTGCCACCGATACCACCACCAACAATACCTACAAGCTTTTTAATGGCAGCGTTCTGCTCGACTCTATTATGGGCGTAAATGTTTTGGGCGGTACCAGTTATAGCATTTACGCCATTGGCGTGCTAAACGCTACTGGTGTCAATAAACCAAAACTGGTGCTTCATCAACACCAATAGGGGCACTTTTTGTGGATACTTGGTGTTTATTTAGTGGTAATATCAAGCCTTTACCAAAACAAGCCCTTGTTTTTTGAATTATCTTCGCCACCCATAAAATAACGTTAAACCACATGCAATTAGCCACGCGCCTTACCCGCTTCAACGAACCCGAAACCCTAAAGATGGCCAAGCTGACCCGCGAGTTGCGGGCCTTGGGCCACGATGTAACCG